>NZ_CALFQK010000019.1:0-4879 GCF_937921195.1 uncultured Salinicola sp. | reverse complement strand
GAGCCGCTGCTGCTCTACTTCACCTCCGGCACCACCTCGCGGCCCAAGCTGGTGGTACACACCCATCAGAGCTATCCGGTGGGATCACTGTCGACGCTCTACTGGATCGGCCTGCAGCCGGACGACATCCACTACAACATCAGCTCGCCGGGCTGGGCCAAGCACGCCTGGTCCAACGTCTTCGCGCCCTGGAACGCCGGCTGCACCATCTTCGTCTATCGCGCCGCGCGTTTCTCTGCCGCGGCGACCCTGGACGCCATCGCACGCTACGGTGTCACCACCCTGTGTGCCCCGCCGACGGTGTGGCGCCATCTGATCCAGGAGGATCTGGCCAGCTACCGGACCCAACTGCGCGCCCTGGTCGGTGCCGGCGAGCCGCTCAACCCGGAAGTGATCGACCGCGTGCGGCGGGCCTGGAACCTGGAGATTCGCGACGGCTACGGCCAGACCGAGACCACCGCCCAGATCGGCAACCCGCCGGGGCAGCCGATGCGTGCCGGCTCGATGGGGCGGCCACTGCCCGGATATCGCATCGCGCTGCTCGACGCCGACGGCCAGGAGCGCGACGAGGGCGAGATCGCGATTCGTCTCGACGAGCGCCCGGTGGGCCTGATGCAGGAGTACCGCGACGATGCCGCGCGCATGCGCCAGGTGCTCGACGAGGGCTACTACCGCACCGGCGATGTCGCCCGCCGCGACGCCGACGGCTACTACTGGTACATCGGCCGCGCCGACGACGTGTTCAAGAGTTCCGACTACCGCGTCAGCCCGTTCGAGCTGGAGTCGCTGCTGATCGAGCATGAAGCAGTCGCTGAGGCCGCCGTGGTACCGGCCCCCGACGAGCTGCGCCTCAACGTGCCCAAGGCGTATCTGACCCTGCGCCAGGGCTTCGAACCCGACCGCGACACCGCGCTCTCGATCCTGCGCTTCGCCGCCGCCCGGCTGGCGCCCTACCAGCGCATTCGCCGGCTCGAATTCTTCGAACTGCCCAAGACCATCTCCGGCAAGATCCGCCGGGTCGAGCTGCGCGCCCATGCAGCGACCGCCGCCGCTGACCCGGATGGCGCCCAGGACGAGTACCGCGAGAGCGACTTTCCCGAACTGCGCCAGCCGCCCGGCACCCATTGAGCTCACACGCCGGCGTCCAGGCCGTCATTCCAAGGAGTTTTCAAATGCAACTGGCCGACCACACCTTCATCGTCACCGGCGGCGGCTCCGGGCTGGGCGCCGCCACCGCCCAGCGGCTGGTGGCGGCCGGGGCCAACGTCACCCTGGCCGACCACGACGAGACGGCGGCGCAAGCCCACGCCGAGTCGCTGGGGGCGAACGCCCTGGCAGTGGCCGCCGACGTCACCCGGGAAGCCGACGGCGAGCATGTCATCGCCGCCACCCGCGAGCGCTTCGGCGCCCTCCATGGGCTGATCAACTGCGCCGGGGTGGCGCCGGCGGAGAAGATCCACGGCAAGCGCGGCGTGCACGGTCTCGACAGCTTCCGCCGGGTGGTCGACATCAACCTGATCGGCACCTTCAACATGCTGCGCCTGGCGGTGGCGGCGATGCAGGAGAACCCGGCGACGGAGGACGACGGCGAGCGCGGGGTGGTGATCAACACCGCCTCGGTGGCCGCCTTCGAGGGCCAGATCGGCCAGGCCGCCTACGCCGCCTCCAAGGCCGGCGTGGTCGGGCTTACTCTGCCCGCCGCCCGCGAGCTGGCCAGCTCGGGCATCCGGGTGATGGCGATCGCCCCCGGCATCTTCGACACCGCCATGATGCAGGGCATGCCTGAGGAGGTGCGCGAGAGCCTCAATGCCAAGGTGCCGTTCCCGCCGCGCATGGGCCACGCCGAGGAGTACGCCGCGCTGGCCTGCCAGATCCTGGAGAACCGCTATCTCAACGGCGAGGTGATACGTCTCGATGGCGCCATCCGTATGAGTGCGCGGTGAAAAGCGACTGAGCATCGCTCAGCCGCTTATTAGGATGGAGTAAGACAGCAGCGACTGATCGATCCCTCACCAGTATGGGAGAGCTGAACATGAACACCCCAGACCCGATCGTCATCGTCGGCGCCAAGCGCACGCCGATGGGCGCCTTCCAGGGCGCCCTGGGCGGGCTTGCCTGCCCGCAGCTGGGTGCGGCGGCGATCCGCGGCGCCCTCGAACAGGCCCGGCTAACGCCAGACAGCCTCGACGAGCTGATCATGGGCTGCGTGCTCCCCGCCGGGCAGGGCCAGGCGCCGGCGCGGCAGGCGGCACTCGGCGCGGGCCTGGCCGAGTCGACGCCCTGCACCACCGTCAACAAGATGTGCGGCTCCGGCATGAAGGCGGTGATGCAGGCGTTCGACACGCTGTCGCTGGGTCACGCCGCCCACGCCATCGCCGGCGGCATGGAGAGCATGAGCAACGCCCCCTACCTGCTGCCCAAGGCGCGCGCCGGGCTGCGCATGGGGCATGCCCAGGTGCTCGATCACATGTTCCTCGACGGGCTCGAGGACGCCTACGAGCCGGGGCGGCTGATGGGCACCTACGCCGAAGATTGCGCCCAGGCCTTCGACTTCGGCCGCGAGGCCCAGGATGCCTACGCCATCGCCTCGCTGACCCGCGCCCGCCAGGCGATCGAGAGCGGCGTCTTTGCCAAGGAGATCGTCGCCCTCGACGCCCCCGCCGGCCGCGACACCCGCCGGGTCGACCAGGATGAACAGCCCCACAAGGCCAATCTCGAGCGCATCCCCCAGCTCAAGCCCGCCTTTCGCGACGGTGGCAGCGTCACCGCTGCCAACTCCAGCTCGATCTCCGATGGCGCCGCGGCGCTGGTACTGATGCGCCAGCGCGAGGCCGAACGCCAGGGGCTGACCCCGCTGGCGCGCCTCCACGGCCACGCCAGCCACGCCATGCGCCCGGGCGACTTCCCGGTGGCGCCGATCCACGCCGTGCGCAAGCTCTACCAGCGCCTCGGCTGGACGCGAGAGAGCGTCGACCTCTACGAGATCAACGAAGCCTTCGCGGTGGTGGCGATGGCGGCGATGCGCGAACTCGATCTCGACCACGAGCGGGTCAACGTGCACGGCGGCGCCTGCGCCCTGGGCCACCCGATCGGCGCCTCCGGCGCGCGGATTCTGGTCACGCTGCTCAACGCGCTCGCCCATCACGACCTGACCCGGGGTGTGGCGGCGATCTGTATCGGCGGTGGCGAAGCCACGGCGGTCGGCATCGAACGGCTCGTGTAGCCGAAGACGCGAGTGCCGGCATCCCTGCCGCACGACATCCAATCCAGGGGAGAGATGACGATGAACGGGCCTGCCAGCGCCAACCACAGTCACGAACCCAGCTACGTCAGCGGCACCAGCGACCGGCCGCTGCTGGGCCTGACCATCGGCGACTGCCTCGATGCCGCCGCCAGCGAATGCCCCGACCGCGAGGCGCTGGTGAGCTGCCATCAGAACCTGCGCTACACCTACGCCGAGCTGCGCGCGGAGGCGGACCGCATCGCCCGCGCCCTGATGGCGCTGGGGGTGGAGCGCGGCGACCGGGTCGGCATCTGGTCGCTCAACTGTGCGGAGTGGGCGCTCACCCAGCTGGCGACGGCCAAGGTCGGCGCGATCCTGGTCAATCTCAACCCGAGCTATCGCGCCCACGAGCTCGAACACGCGCTCACCCAGTCCGGCCTGTCCGTCCTGATATTGCAGGGCGCCTATCGGACCGGCGACGTGATCAAGTCACACTACGTCGACATCCTCTGCCAGCTCGCCCCGGAGCTACGCACCCCGTCGATGTCTGAAGATCGGCTGCTGGAGTGCGCGGCCTTGCCCCGGCTCAGGCAGGTGGTGTGTCTCGACCCTGAACTCGCCACCCCGGGCATGTGGCACTGGGAGGAGCTGCGCGCCCTCGCCGACGACGTCTCCGCCGAGCGGTTGGCGAAGCGGCAGGCCGAACTGCAGTTCGACGACCCGATCAACATCCAGTACACCTCCGGCACCACTGGCGCACCCAAGGGGGTGACGCTGACCCATCACAACATTCTCAACAACGGCTACTTCGTCGGTGGCGGGATGAACCTGCAGCCCGGCGAGCGGGTGGTGATCCCGGTGCCGCTCTATCACTGCTTCGGCATGGTGATGGGCAATCTGGCGTGCCTGTCGCACCGCGCCACCGCGATCTATCCCAACGACGGCTTCGACCCCGAGGCGACGCTGCGCGCGGTGGAGGCGGAGCGCGCCCAGGCGCTCTATGGCGTGCCGACGATGTTCATCGCCGAACTCGAGCACCCCGAGTTCGCGCGCTTCGATCTCTCCAGCCTGCGCACCGGCATCATGGCCGGCTCCAACTGCCCCATCGAGGTGATGAAGCGGGTGATCGAGCGCATGCACATGCAGGACGTCACCATCGCCTACGGCATGACCGAGACCAGTCCGGTGAGCCTGCAGACCCGGCCTGACGCCCCGCTGGCCAAGCGCGTCGCCACCGTCGGCACCATTCACCCGCACCTGGAGGTGAAGATCGTCGACCCGGCCAGCGACCAGGTGGTCCCGCGCGGCACCAGCGGCGAACTCTGCACCCGCGGCTACAGCGTGATGCTCGGCTACTGGGACAACGACGAGGCCACCCGCCAGGCGATCGACAGCCAGGGCTGGATGCACAGCGGCGACCTGGCGATGATGGACGACGACGGCTTCGTCGCCATCACCGGACGCATCAAGGACATGATCATCCGCGGCGGCGAGAACCTCTACCCGCGCGAGATCGAGGAGTTTCTCTACACCCACCCGGCGATTTCCGATGCCCAGGTCTTCGGCGTGCCGGACCCGAAATACGGCGAAGCGGTGGCGGTCTGGGTGCGGCTGGTGGAAGGCGTGGAACTCGACGAGGAGGCCATCCGCGATTAC
>NZ_CALFQK010000018.1:0-1600 GCF_937921195.1 uncultured Salinicola sp. | reverse complement strand
CAGCTCGCCCAAGGGCCACCCGATCCGCGTCGGCTCGGCCTGGATGGCGAAGAGCAACCGGACCGGGAACGACTATGTCTCGCTCCTCATCAATACGCCCGATGGCGATCTGCGGGTGAACGCCGTGCAGAACGAGGAGCAGCGGGGCGGTCAGACCTTCTCGATCATTCCCTTCGTCGAGAGTGCAGGCCAGGACCGGTCGGACAACGCCGGGCTCGCCCTGGTCGGCTGACAGGCAGCGACTGCTACAGAACCGGCGCTCCGGGCAACCGGGGCGCTTTCGCCCGTGCAGGCCTGATCCTCCTCCCATGAAACAGGCCTGACGGAGCTGCCGGCATGTCTCCGGTCGGCCAGCGTCCCCTGTCCGCAAGAGGCAGGTCCCGTGAGGGGAGCCGCGACAGCGCGGCTCCCCTCTTTTCGTATCACCCCATCAGTAGGACTAGACGCATGTTCAATCTCACCCGTCCCAAGCTGGTCACGCTCGCCGAGGCCGAAGGCTATGCCGATGTCGTGGACTTCCTGGAGGACTACGCGCAGTGCAGCGTCGTGCCCGCGATCTGCATTGCGCCCGATTGCGACCACACCGCCGAGCTCGAACCCGACCAGCGCGCGGGCTTTTGCGAGGTCTGCGGCCGCCCTTCCATGAAATCCGGCCTCGTCATCGCTGGCATGATCTGAGTGCCGAAGAAGGAGGGCTTCCCATGACACAGTATAGATACACCACGCCCGGCACGCGCCTTGTCTGGTCCGACGTCAGCCAGTGGGTCGATGCGGTTCACTGGATCGGCAGTCGCCAGTTGAGTGCGGCGCGTAACCGGGCCTACGCCGCCCATGCGGCGGCTCTGCCCCGCGAACTCATCGACCGCGAGACGCATGTCCCATCGCTCGAGACGGCGCTTCACCTCCTCAAATATGGACGTCCCAGTCTCGCCCGGCCGCAGAGAGGCCATCGCGCCGATCACCCGACCACGCCGGTCATCATGGATCTGATGAACCGTCTCGCCGTCCTGAAACGCCAGGACCAGATGCCCGCCGGGGACAACTGGACCGCCATGCTCGGAGGTTCCGATGCGCATTCCGACTGACATCACCGACATGATCGAGCGCGGCGCCCTCGTGGCGATCATCCATTCTGGCGGCAAGGACAGCCAGGCCATGACGATCAGGCTGGTCGAGGCCGGAATCCCGCGCGACCAGCTCCTCATCGTCCATGCCACCCTCGGCGACGTGGAATGGCCGGGAACCATCAGCCATATCAGGAAGACCACCTTCGGCCTGCCGCTGGTGATCGCACGACCCCGCCGGTCGTTCTTCGAGATGGTTCGGGCGCGGGGTATATTCCCCTCCCCGCGATATCGCCAATGTACCTCCGACCAGAAGCGCAGTCCGATCGAGCGCGAGCTGCGCCGCTATCTCGCGGCCAACCCCCGCTTCGCCGGGCGCATCGTCAGTGCGATGGGGATGCGCGGTGAGGAAAGCGCCGCACGCCGAAGCCGTCCTGTCGTCAGCTTGAACGCCCGGGGCAGCGTGGCGGGACGGACCTGGATCGACTGGCTGCCGATCCATGGCCTGACACGGCGGGAGGTGTTCGGCACCATCG
>NZ_CALFQK010000017.1:0-15509 GCF_937921195.1 uncultured Salinicola sp. | reverse complement strand
AAAATCGACTCGGCATGCTCATTGACACCAGTAAACTCCGCTGCCTCGTCGATTTTGATTCGCTACGCTCACCCTTCGGGCCAGCCTTCGGCCGTTACTCCCTACGGTCGTTGCGCCTTGCCCGACCATCGCTCGCCGAGGTCCTCTGTGTTCAAAATTTTTCAAGAGGGCTCCTCGGAGCTATTGGTACGACAAGGTCGTCACGTCGATGAATCCTTATCCTCCTGCTGCCTGTCTCGCTGCTGGCGCTCCTTGACCTTGCGCTGGCGCAACTGCTGGCGGTAGCCATAGGTGGCGCTGCGGATCGTCTCGTCACTCTCCAGGCTCGACCCCAGCGCGCCGGCCACGGTCGCCACCGATGTCGCCAGCCACGCCAGTGCCGGAAAGGCGAGCCAGCCGACCGATTGGCCGACCGTCGACTCCAGCAGGCTGGCGGGTACGAACAGTACGACCGCCACCAGGAACAGCGCGAAGAGGATGACGTAATAGCATGCCACGCCCGCCAGTAGCGTCATGACCGTGGTCAGGTTGTAGAACCGGGTCAGCCGGGCATTGTGGGTATAGTGCTGTGGTTCCCATAAGCCGTGATCGAGGATCAACCAGACGATCATGGCGACGATCGCGGCGATCATCAGGGCGACGAAGCGATAGAGTTCATAGGCAGCGCTGAGTTTCCAGAGCGTCGGGAAAATCAGGCCGTAAGCCCCGGTGGCGAAGGCCACCGCGACGATCCGTCGGAACGCGGGCAGGATCGTCCAGGGGCGGTTCGCTCTCACCATGCCGCCCAGCAGCTTGGCGTAGCCCGGCCACTTGGTGGCACTGACGAAACGGACGTCGACGTTCTTCTCGCTGTCATCGGACGGCGTGACACGTTCTATCGGCACCAGACGCTCGAAGAGCCGCGAGCCCATCAGCTCGCGGGAGTTGCTGTTACGGATACCGCTCTGCTCGCGGGCCTCACGGCCGTCGTCCATGTGCTGCTGCTGGCGTTCACGGTCACGGCGATCGCTGCCGTGATGCATCTCGTTGACCAGGTGCAGGATCGCCTCGCGCAGGCGCTGCCGGAGGGGCGAGATGCCTAGTGCCGGCAGGGAGATGATTGCGACGCCCAGGTTTTCACTGGCTTCCGCCAGCGCCATGCGCTCGCCACGCAGCAGCGGCAGGTCGGTGATGCAGACCGCGTAATCCCAGCCGTTGGCGCGCTTGATGCTTTCGGCCTGCTCGATGACGTCGGCGGTCGAGTCGTCGGCGCCGATCAGCGGATCGGTGAGGCAGTCGACCCGCCACTGGTGGCGATCGTCGGTATGGCGTGCGAGCAGCTCGGGAAGCTCGTCGGCGATGAGGCTGGCGACCCGCTCCGGCAGTTCCGGCGCCGGCACCAGACCCAGCCGCAGGGTGCTTGAGGGCGTGTCCTGCTGTCGTGCCGATTCCCGGGACCTGCCCCGGTCTTCCTGCTCCATGGGTGACTGCTCCTTGATCCGAGTCCGCGGTTGATTGTGCCCTGGGCGGGTGTGACTAAGCGTAGTCGCTCCCAGTGCCTTCGGCGGCCCTGAGCGCGTCGAGTTCCGCGATCATCGCGCGCCCGGCGTTGGAGAGCGTGCGCTCCCGGTGGACCAGATACCCGAGCCGTCGCTCGATGGGCGGGTGCGCCACCGGCAGTACCGCGATCTCCTCGTCGATCATGCTCTCCGGAAGCACGCTCCAGCCCAGCCCGATGCCGGCCATCATCTTCAGCGTCTCCAGGTAGTTGGTGGAGAGCGCCACATCGATTGCCAGACCGGCCCGATTGAACGAATCCACCACGATGTCGCGCGTGAACGTGAGCGGACCCGGCAGCACCGCCGGATAGTCCACCAGCGTCGACAACGGCAGCTCGCCACGCGTCGTCAGCGGGTGTCCGGGCGCGGCGACGAAGCGCAGCTGGTCGATCCACACCGGCACCGACTCCACCTGGGGGTTGGGGTGCGGCGACAGCGTCACCACGGCGAGCTCGATCTCCCCGGTGATGACACCGTGGTAGGCCTGCTCGGAATCGAGAAAGCGCAGGTCCAGATCGACGTCCGGATAGCGCTGGGTAAACGCCTTGAGGGCCGACGGCAGCCGGTGCAGACCCACATGGTGGCTGGTCGCCAGCGTCAGGCTGCCCTCGACGCTGCCACTCAGGTTGTGCAGCTGGCGGCGGCTATCCTCGACCAGTTGCAGGATCTGGCGCGCACGGGGCAGCAACAGCCGCCCGGCTTCGGTCAGGCTGACCCGGCGATTGATGCGATCGAAGAGTTTGGCGCCTGTCTGGTGCTCCAGCGTGGCGATGCGCTTGCTGATCGCCGGCTGGGTGAGGTGGAGCTGCTCGCCGGCCTGCGAGAATGAGGTCGTGTCGGCAACCGCGATAAAGGCTTGCAGGCTCTGGGTGTCCATGCGTCGAGATCCGGCAGATGAATTCATTCATTCTGTTATGGAATCCAAAGCATAATCAAGATGAATTGATTTTATGCATGCGACCGCCGTATCTTGGCTAACCAATCATTCGCGGCGTCACATGACGTCTCGATTCGCAAGCGTTACGTCACAAAAGCTGCCTCAGACAGTGTGACGGAGGAGAGAACAGACATGGCAAGCCAGACGCTCTACGACAAGCTGTGGGCGCAGCACTTGGTGACCCAGCGCGACGACGGGTCGGCGCTGATCTACATCGATCGTCACCTGCTGCACGAGGTCACCTCGCCCCAGGCGTTCGAGGGGCTACGCCTGGCCGGCCGCAAACCCTGGCGTCGCGACGCCAACCTGGCGACGCCGGATCACAACGTGCCGACCACGCTCAAGGAGCGCAGCGCCGGCAACGCCGGGATCCTCGACGACGTCTCTCGTATCCAGGTAGAGACCCTGGATGCCAACTGCGAGAGCTTCGATATCGAGGAGTTCCGGATCAATGACGAGCGCCAGGGCATCGTCCACGTGGTCGGGCCGGAGCAGGGCGCCACGCTGCCGGGCATGACGGTGGTCTGCGGCGATTCCCACACCGCCACCCACGGCGCCTTCGCGGCGCTCTCTCACGGCATCGGCACCTCCGAGGTCGAGCACGTGCTCGCCACCCAGTGCCTGATCGCCCAGAAGATGAAGAACATGCAGGTGCGCGTCGAGGGCAAGCTGGGTCTCGGCGTCACCGCCAAGGATATCGTGCTGGCCATCATCGGCCGTATCGGTACCGCCGGTGGCACCGGTTACGCCATCGAGTTCGCCGGCAGCGCGATTCGCGATCTCTCCATGGAGGGTCGCATGACGATCTGCAACATGGCGATCGAAGCCGGGGCCCGCGTCGGCCTGGTGGCGGTGGACGACAACACCATCGATTACCTGAAAGGGCGGCCCTTCGCCCCCGCGGCCGATCAGTGGCCGGCCGCCGTCGAAGCCTGGCGCGATCTGGTTTCCGACGACGGCGCGCATTTCGACAAGGTCGTCGAGCTCGACGCCGCCGAGATCGAACCCCAGGTGACCTGGGGAACCAGTCCGGAGATGGTCGTCAACGTCTCGGCGAGCGTGCCGGATCCGAACGACGCCGCCGACGAGACCGTGACCCAGGGCATGACCCGGGCACTCGAATACATGGGGCTGTCCGCCGGACAGAAGATCACCGACATCCAGCTCGACAAGGTGTTCATCGGCTCCTGCACCAACTCGCGGATCGAGGATCTGCGCGAGGCCGCCAAGGTCGCCAAGGGTCGCAAGGTCGCCGACAACATCCAGCTGGCCATGGTGGTGCCGGGCTCCGGCCTGGTGAAACGGCTGGCAGAGGCGGAAGGACTCGACAGGATCTTCGTCGAGGCGGGCTTCGAGTGGCGCGAACCGGGCTGTTCGATGTGCCTGGCGATGAACGCCGACAAGCTGGGCGCCGGCGAGCGCTGCGCGTCGACCTCCAACCGCAACTTCGAAGGTCGCCAGGGCTACGGCGGGCGCACCCATCTGGTGAGCCCGGCGATGGCGGCGGCGGCGGCCATCGAGGGGCATTTCGTCGATGTTCGCGAATACGACTATGACCGGGACAGTGCACGGGAGATGAGCGCATGAAGAAGTTCGAACGTCTGCAGGGTCTGGTCGCGCCGCTGGATCGCGCCAACGTCGATACCGACCTGATCATCCCCAAGCAGTTCCTGAAATCGATCAAGCGCACCGGGTTCGGCCCCAACCTGTTCGACGAGTTGCGTTATCTCGACGAGGGCTACCCGGGCCAGGACGCGTCCAGCCGGCCGCTCAATCCGGATTTCGTGCTCAACCAGTCGCGCTATCGCGATGCGCAGGTATTGCTGGCAAGGCGTAACTTCGGCTGCGGCAGCTCCCGCGAGCACGCGCCCTGGGCGCTGGACGATTTCGGTTTCCGCGTGGTGATCGCGCCGAGCTTCGCCGATATCTTCTACAACAACTCGTTCAAGAACGGGATCCTGCTGATCGCCCTGGACGAGGCGACGGTGGAGCGGCTGTTCCAGGAGACCGAAGCCAACGAGGGCTATCGTCTGGACATCGATCTCGAAGGACAGCAGGTGATCACGCCGAGCGGCGAGGCGATCCCGTTCGAGGTCGACGCCTTCCGCAAGCACTGCCTGCTGGAGGGGCTCGACGATATCGGCCTGACCCTCGAGCAGTCCGGTGCCATCCGCGATTTCGAGAGTCGTCATCGCGCCGCGCGTCCGTGGCTGTTTCGCGATGCCTGACCCCCGCGGCAACGCCGACCACGGCGCCGTAGTCGAGCGTCAGTTTGGCAGTCGGGCGGCGGCCTACCTGAGCAGCAGCGTGCACGCCCAAGGGCAGGAGTTCGCCCAGTTGCGCGAGCGGGTCGGCGCGATCGATGTCCCCCGCGTGCTGGATCTCGGCTGTGGCGCCGGTCACGTGAGTTTCCAGCTGGCCGATCTGGCGGCGGAGATCGTGGCCTACGACCTGTCGCCGCGAATGCTTGCGGTGGTGAGCGAAGCGGCCGGCGATCGCGGCTTCGGCAACATTCGCACGGTGCAGGGTGTCGCCGAGTCGCTGCCGTTTGCGGACGACAGTTTCGATGTGGTGTGCAGTCGCTTCTCCGCGCATCACTGGCGTGACGTCGGGTTGGCGCTGCGCGAAGCGAGGCGCGTCCTGAAGCCGGGTGGCCTGGCGGCATTCATCGATGTCGCGGCGTCCGAACAGCCGCTGTTCGACAGCTTCCTGCAGACCGTGGAGATGCTGCGCGACACCAGTCATGTGCGCGACTACGCCCCGAGTGAGTGGGCGCAGATGGTTGGCGAGGCCGGGCTGGTGGTGACCTCCTGTTCGCGCCAGCGCCTGCATCTGGATTTTGAGACATGGATCGAGCGCATGCGCACACCGGATGTCATGCGCGATGCGATTCGCCATTTACAGAGCCAGGTGGGTCAGGAAGTGCGGGACGCCTTCGAGATCAGCGATGACGGCTCCTTTACCACGGATATGCTGGTGTTGTGGGCCACGAAGTGACAAATCAAGGAACACGCTTGAGGAAAACGCATGAGCAAGAAGATTCTGGTTCTCCCCGGTGACGGCATCGGCCCGGAAATCACCGCGGAAGCGGTCAAGATACTGAATGCGTGCCGCGACGCCGGCCTGGACGCCGAACTGGAAGAGGCGCTGGTCGGCGGTGCCGGTTTTGATGCCGAGGGGCACCCGCTGCCCGAGTCGACGCTGGCCAAGGCCAAGGCGGCCGATGCGATCCTGCTCGGCGCCGTGGGTGGGCCGAAATGGGATACGCTCGAGGATCTGAGCAAGCGCCCGGAGAAGGGACTGCTGGGGTTGCGCAAGAACCTCAACCTGTTCGGCAACCTGCGCCCGGCGCTGCTCTATCCGCAGCTGGCCGAGGCCTCGACGCTGAAGCCGGAAGTGGTCTCCGGGCTCGACATCATGATCGTGCGCGAGCTGACCGGCGGTATCTACTTTGGCCAGCCCCGCGGTATCGAGGAGCGTAACGGCGAGCGGGTCGGTTTCAACACCTACGTCTACGCCGAATCCGAGATCGAACGCATCGGTCGCGTCGCCTTCGAGATGGCGCAGAAGCGCGGCAAGAAGCTCTGCTCGGTGGACAAGGCCAACGTGCTCGAAGTCACGATTCTGTGGCGCGAGGTGATGAACCGACTGGCGCCGGAATATCCCGACGTCGAGCTGACGCACATGTACGTCGACAACGCTGCCATGCAGCTGGTGCGGGCGCCCAAGCAGTTCGACGTGGTGGTGACCGGCAACATGTTCGGCGACATTCTCTCCGACGCCGCCGCCATGCTGACCGGCTCCATCGGCATGCTGCCGTCGGCGTCGCTCAACGAGCGCCAGCAGGGCATGTACGAGCCGTGTCACGGCAGTGCCCCGGATATCGCCGGCCAGGGGCTGGCCAACCCGCTGGCGACGATTCTGTCGGTGGCGATGATGCTGCGCTATTCGCTTAGCGAGCCCCAACTCGCCGATCGTATCGAGCGGGCGGTCGGCAAGGTGCTGGATCAGGGCCTGCGTACCGCCGACATCGCCTATCCGGGCACCCGTCAGGTCTCCACCAGCGAGATGGGCGATGCGGTGCTGGCGGCCTTCGCCGAGGCCTGAGCGCGTTCGACGCAGCAACGCGGCTCGCGGCGTATGGCGCGAACAGGCCTGTACCAATGCGCTATAATGCGCCTTCAAGATTGACAGGATGCGACGACTCGAACGGGTCGTCGTGTCGATTCAGGACATTCAAAAACGCTTCGGGGTACGCCAACTATGTTGAAAGTCGGATTCGTCGGCTGGCGCGGGATGGTCGGTTCCGTGCTGATGCAGCGCATGCTGGACGACAACGATTTCGCCGGGCTCGAGCCGGTGTTCTTTTCCACCTCCCAGGCAGGCCAGGCCGGTCCCGACATCGGCGTCGACGTGCCGGCGTTGAAGGATGCCAACGACATCGAATCGCTCAAGGCGATGGACGTGATCGTCACCTGCCAGGGCGGGGATTACACCGGCGCGGTCTATCAGCCGCTGCGCCAGGCGGGCTGGAAAGGCTACTGGATCGATGCGGCCAGCACCCTGCGCATGGCGGAGGAGTCGACCATCGTGCTCGATCCGGTCAACCGTCACGTGATCGATGCCCAGCTTGCCAAGGGCGCCAGGACCTTCGTCGGTGGCAACTGTACCGTCAGCCTCATGCTGATGGGCCTCGGCGGTCTGTTCGAGGCCGGCCTGGTCGAGTGGATGACCTCCATGACCTATCAGGCGGCCTCCGGCTCCGGGGCCAAGCACATGCGCGAACTGCTGTCGCAGATGGGCGCGCTGCAGTCGGCCGTGGCCCGCGATCTCGCCACGCCATCAAGCGCGATTCTCGACATCGACCGCGATGTCACCGCCGCCATGCGCGGCAGCGAATTCCCGGTCGACAACTTCGGCGCGCCGCTGGCCGGCAGCCTGTTGCCGTGGATCGACAAGGCAATGGACAGCGGCCAGAGCAAGGAAGAGTGGAAGGGCGGCGTCGAGACCAACAAGATTCTCGCCACCGGCAACAACCCGATCCCCATCGACGGCCTCTGTGTGCGTATCGGCGCGATGCGCTCTCACAGCCAGGCCTTCACCATCAAGCTCAAGCAGGACGTGCCCATCGACGAGATCGAGGATCGTCTGGCCAAGCACAACGACTGGGTCCAGGTCGTCCCCAACGACAAGGACGCTACGTTGCAGCATCTGACGCCGGCGGCCGTCAGCGGTACGCTGACAGTACCGGTGGGCCGACTGCGCAAACTGGCCATGGGCGGGGAATATCTGACCGCGTTCAGCGTCGGCGACCAGCTATTGTGGGGTGCCGCCGAGCCGCTCAAGCGCATGCTCAAGATTCTTCGCGAGCAGGCGTGAGCCCACGCCAATCACGGTAGCGTCTCGACCGAGACCATTATCGAGCCCCGTCGGTTCACGCCGGCGGGGCTTTTTGGGGTGGTGCCGGACCCGGGGTTGGCTTGCCGCCGATCCGGTTTTGGCAACTGATGTGTTACTGAATGTTAAAGTTCGATGCGCCGCTGCCGATGAGTGAGTCGAGATTCACTCCAAGGCGTTGGCGAGGACACCATGCGGCGATGGCTCACAATGATGGCCGGCGGACTCTGTCTCGCAGTGGCCTCGTCGGTCCTGGCGCTCGGCGTCGGCGATCCGCAGCAGGTGTCACCCCTCAACCGCCCGCTGCATGTGGTACTGCCCCTGACCGGTGCGGGCGGCCTGGCGGCATCGCGGATCTCGGTGGCCGTCGCTGACGCCGAGGCCTATCGCCAGGCGGGGCTGACCCGCGGCGCACTGGCCGACACCGTGTCGGCCAGGGTCCTGCGTCAGGACGGCGAACTGACGCTGGTGCTCGACAGCCCGCGCCGGGTGCGGGAACCTTTCCTCGACCTGTTGCTGGTGGTGACCTGGCCGGACGGCCAGTGGCAGCGGGGTGTTTCGCTACTGTTCGATCCTGTCGACTACGCCAGTTCGCAGCCACTGCTGGATGGCGATGTCTCGGTGTCGTCACGGCAGGCGACGATATCGCCCGTGTCGGCGCCGATGCCGGTGCGGACGGCGGCAGGAGCGCCTCACGCCTGGCCTGCGCGTCTGCGCGTCCAGCCGGGCGACTCACTGTCTGGCCTGGCGGCCTCGCTGCTGCCTCGCGCGGGCATCAGTCGCCAGGCGTTGATGGTGGCACTCTTTCAATCCAACCCCGCGGCCTTCATCGATGGCGATCTCGGCCGACTGCGCGCCGGGGTCGATCTGACCGTACCCGCGCTCGACGTCGTTGCCGGGCTATCCCGTGGCGACGCCGTTACCCGCTTGCGGGCACTCGCGGGGCGGGCCGATGGAGAGCGCCCCGTCGTCGATATCGCAGGACAGCGGCCGGCCTCCGACCGGGCCGGGAACACAGATGGCCCCCGCTCCGCCACCCCGGAGCAGCGTCTGGCCGAGTTGACCGCCGCAACCGAGCGGCAACGGGCGATCATCGACGCCTTGAGAGCCGAGCGCGACCAACTGCGCGGCGCGCTCGCGGCAGCGGCTTCGCCATCCGGTGACCAGCCGGCGAGGACTGCGACGCCGAATGAGGAGACCATGCCGGGATCGCCTCCTGCCGGGGAGAGGCATGACGGGGAAAAGCCTGACGAGGAACAGCCTGACGGGACGGCCACTGCCGTGAGCGGTCCGGCGGTGGCGGCGGCCTCCGGTAAGGTGGCTTCCGGTGCCGAGACAGCGGTCCCGGCCGCGTCTTCCCCGGGCGTTGCCCGCGCATCGGTCCCGCCGGCCTCGGCGGGAGGGGCTCTGGTAGGTCACCTGGACTGGATCGGCGGCGGCGTGCTGGTGGCGCTGCTGGCGCTGTGGGGCCTCCAGCGACGACGGCGTCAGGCTGGAGGCGAGGGGCTGCCGAGCGCCGACGAGACCTCTCCGGGCAAGGCAAAGGAGGCCCGGGCGAAACGCCAGACCGCGAAGGCATCCCCGCTTCGGCGGGCGGCGGCTGGCGACGGGGATGCCGGTTCTGTCTCGATCAGCCAGGCCGACATTTACATGGCCTACGGTCGCCATGCCGAGGCGCGTGACTGGTTGCGTCAGCATCTCGCGGAGCGGGAGGATGCCCAGCTTCGACTGGGCCTGCTGAGAGCGCTGGGGGAGCTGCGGGACATGGACGCCCTGGAAGTGGCGCTATCCGGCTTTGGCGCGGATGCCACGCCCGAACAGCGGCGGGAAGGGCAGGCCTTGGTCGACGACTACCGTGCCCGCCACGTGGAAGAGAGCTGGCAAGAAGCGACGGGCGATGGCATCGGGCAGGAGGGCGACCGGGAGTGGCTGGCGGAGGTGGAGGACGTCGATGCGCTGTTCGAGGCACAGGCGCTGCACACGCTCTCCGACGGAGACCTGGATAAGGCCGGCGGCGTCGCGACTTCCGAAACGCCCCCGTCTCGTCTGCGAGGCCCTCGTTCCGATATCGATGCGATCCACCGCCAGGACAGCTGGGGGAAAACCGAAGCCGAGAGACGGGACGCCGCGGCGGTGTCGTTCGACGACGAAGCGATAGAGGCCTTCGACGTGTCGACAGCCTCGCCGCTCGTCGCCCGCATCGATTACGAAGCGCCGACGCTGGAGCTGGAGACCGAGCGGGCGGACGCCGCGCTCTCATTTTCCATCGCCAAGCCTGTCGCCGATTTCTCGGGGCTCTCTCTGGCATCCACGTCTCTGGAATCCACGTCTCTCGAGCCCATGGCACACCCTCTGGAGCCAGCGAAAGGGCCTTCGGAAGCCTCGGAAAAACGGGAATCCGGCAGCGGAGCCATGGGGTCGAGGGGGCCGGCCCCGGAGTCGCCCGAGGACGGGGCAGACGATAGCAGGATCGGCCTGGCGGGCGACGCGCCTGGGTATCCCGGCATCGCTGGGAGCGCATCGAGGCCCCGAGGCGATGGCGCCTCCGGCCCCCGGCGCGAAGTTCCCGCCGGCCGGGACGTCGAGGAGGTGGAATTCCGGTCGTCGCATCGGGATAATGGGCGCCCCTAACGACTTTCGGCTGCACAGGTTTCGATGGCGTTTTTCTCCCGGCAGGATGACAACCAGCCGCTGACGGGCCGTTTGGCTCTTGGCGTCGAGTACGACGGCACGCACTACTGCGGCTGGCAACGCTTGCGCCACGCGCAATCGGTCCAGGGAACGCTTGAGGCGGCGTTGAGCAAGATCGCCGCCACGCCGGTGCGGGTACTCTGCAGCGGGCGCACTGACAGTGGCGTTCACGCCACGCGCCAGATCGTTCACTTCGATGCGCCGGTCGCGCGCACCCAGAAAGCCTGGCTGTTCGGCGCCAACGCGCAGCTGCCGCGGGATATCGCGGTGCGCTGGCTCAAGCCGGTCGCCGGCGACTTCCATGCCCGCTTCTCGGCGCTGGCCCGCCGCTATCGCTACCTCATTCTCAACCAGCCGACGCGCCCGGTCATGGAGCGGAACAACGTGACATGGTGCCGGGAGCCGCTGGATGCCGAGCGCATGCATCGCGCCGCTCAAGCCCTGGTCGGCGAACATGACTTCTCCAGCTATCGTGCCGCCGGCTGCCAGTCGAAGGTGCCGGTTCGTCACCTGCATTTCATCGAGGTACGCCGCCTGGGTCCGCTGGTCATGATCGATGTCCAGGCCAACGCCTTCCTGCATCACATGATCCGCAATATCGCCGGCGTGCTGGTGGCGGTCGGGCGGGGAGACGAGGATGAAGCCTATCCCGCCAGGCTGCTGGCGCTGAAGGATCGTAGACTGGGTAACGTGACCGCGCCCGCCTGCGGGCTGCACTTCGTCGACGTGCGCTTCGACGAACGCTTCGCGTTGCCCGAGGAGCCGGTCGGGCCGAGCCTGATGGCGTTTCTCGGTGACTGGACCGGGGATCGGGACATGATTCCGGATACGCCGTTGATGCGGCGGCGCCGGGTGTGGCCGAAATGGATCGACGATCAGGGTCGGGTGGTCGACCAGCATCCGCAGGCCGGGATGGAAACCGGTGAAGAGGTCTCGCCATGAGCACGAACATCAATCCGGTCAGAATCAAGATATGCGGTCTGACCCGGGCCGAGGATATTCGGGTCGCCATCGCTTGCGGGGCGGACGCGCTCGGTTTCGTGATGTGGGCGAACAGCGGGCGCGCCATCGATACCGACAGGCTCGCGACGTTGAGTGCCACGGTGTCGCCGTTCGTGACCCGGGTGGGTCTGTTCGTCGACCCGGGCGTGGCCGATGTCGAAGCGTGTCTACCCCATCTCGACCTGCTACAGTTCCATGGCGACGAGCCGGCCGATTTCTGCGCGCGGTTCGGGAAGCCCTGGATCAAGGCGATACGCATGCGCGACGACATCGATCTTCGGAAGACGGCCGAGACCTATGCCGGCGCCGGCGCGCTGCTGCTCGATGCGTTTCGCCCGGGCGTCCCCGGCGGCACCGGAGAGACCTTCGACTGGCAGCGCATCCCCGACTCGCTGGCGATACCCGTGATTCTCGCCGGCGGCCTGACATCCGACAACGTCGCCGATGCCATCACGCAGGTGCGGCCCTATGCGGTCGATGTGTCCGGCGGCGTCGAGTCGCGCAAGGGCGTCAAGGATCCGCTGCGGGTCCGTGCCTTCTGCGAGCGGGTGCAGGCAACGAATGCGGCGCTGTCCCCGACGCCATCCGACGCCTCGTCGCTCACCACCAATTCATCCACCGCCAACTGATGAGGGTCCCTTCGTGAGCCGATTCCACGACTTGACGCAACTGCCGGACGCTCGCGGCCACTTCGGTCCGTACGGCGGCCGTTTCGTTTCCGAGACCTTGAGTTTCGCCCTCGAGGAGCTCGAGACCATCTACGCCGGTCTCAAGGACGATCCCGAGTTCCAGGCGGAGTTCGACCGCGACCTGACGCACTATGTCGGTCGGCCATCCCCGCTCTATCACGCCGAACGCTGGTCGCGGGAGATCGGCGGGGCGCAGATCTGGCTCAAGCGCGAGGATCTGAACCACACCGGCGCGCACAAGGTGAACAACACCATCGGTCAGGCGCTGCTGGCCAAGAAGTCCGGCAAGCCTCGCGTGATCGCGGAAACCGGCGCCGGACAACACGGCGTCGCCACCGCGACGGTCGCCGCGCGCCTAGGGCTGAAGTGCGAGATCTACATGGGCGCCGAGGACGTCGAGCGTCAGAAGCTCAATGTCTACCGCATGCACCTGTTGGGCGCCAAGGTGGTACCGGTGGAGTCCGGCTCACGGACGCTCAAGGACGCGATGAACGAAGCGCTGCGCGACTGGGTCACCAACGTCGACGACACCTTCTACATCATCGGCACCGTGGCCGGCCCGCATCCCTATCCGATGCTGGTCCGCGACTTCAGCGCCATCGTCGGGCGCGAGGCGCGTCGCCAGTCGCTCGAGCAGATCGGGCGGCTGCCGGACGCGCTGGTGGCGTGCGTGGGCGGCGGCTCCAACGCCATGGGCCTGTTCTACCCGTTCGTCGAGGATGACGATGTCACCATGTATGGCGTCGAGGCCGGTGGCGAAGGCGTCGCCACCGGCCGTCACGCCGCGCCGCTGACGGCAAACGCGCCGCGCGGCGTGCTCCACGGCAACCGGACCTACCTGATGTCCGACGAGGGCGGGCAGGTTGCCGACACCCAGTCGATCTCCGCCGGCCTGGACTACCCCGGCGTCGGCCCCGAGCATGCGCTGTGGAAAGACGTCGGTCGCGTGCGTTACGTGGCGGCGGACGACGACGAAGTGCTGGCGGCGTTCCGTGAACTGACGCTCGTCGAGGGCATCATGCCGGCGCTGGAGTCGGCCCACGCCCTGGCTCACGCCAAGAAGCTGGCGGGGGAGATGTCGCCGGATCAGCATATCGTCGTCAATCTCTCCGGGCGCGGTGACAAGGATATCCACACCGTCGCCAAGCTCGACGGCATCGAATTTTGACTGGGGTCGACATGAATCGAACCGTATCCAATCGCATCGACCGGCGCTTCGCGGCGCTCAAGGCCCAGGGCCGGACCGCGCTCATTCCCTACATCACCGCCGGCGACCCGGCGCCGGCGCACACGGTCGGTTTCATGCATGCCTGCGTGGAAGCCGGCGCCGACGTCCTCGAGCTCGGGGTGCCGTTCTCCGATCCGATGGCGGACGGGCCGGTGATCCAGAAGGCGTGCGAACGGGCGCTGGTGCACGGTACCCGGCTACGCCACGTGCTGGAGATGGTGGCCGAATTTCGCCAGCGGGACAGCGAGACGCCGGTAGTGCTGATGGGGTATCTCAACCCCATCGAGCGGATGGGATACGACGTCTTCACCCGCGAGGCGCAGGCGTCCGGTGTCGATGGGGTACTGGTGGTCGACATGCCACCGGAAGAGGCCGCCGACAATGCCGCGCTGTTCGCGTCGCACGGCCTGCAGTCGATCTTCCTGCTGGCGCCGACCACCTCCGAAGCGCGCGCCAGGGAGATCTGCAGGCACAGCGAGGGCTATCTCTATTACGTTTCGCTTAAGGGCGTGACCGGGGCGGCAACGCTCGACGCCGATGCCGTTGGCGAGCAGTTGGGCAAGCTCCGGCGCGTGACCGAGCTGCCGCTGTGCGTCGGTTTCGGCATCCGCGATGGCGAGACCGCAGCGGCGATCGGTCGAGTGGCCGACGGTGTCATCGTCGGCAGTGCCCTGGTCGGCCGTATCGCCGAACGTGCCGACGACCCGGCTTCCATCCCCGCGGCGCTGAAGTCGATTCTCGGCGAGATGCGGGAAGCGCTCGACCGTGACGTGGCCGGCTGAGGCCGGGGCGACGATTTGGTATCATCCAGCGTTTGCGTTTCTCGTATGGCTGTTTTCAACACTTTCTGTTTTGGCAAATAGGGAAGCTTTCCTGACATGAGCTGGCTAGACAAGATCGTTCCGTCGATGAGCCGCACCCAGCGCAATGACCGCCGCGCTAGCGTGCCGGACGGCCTGTGGCGCAAGTGCCCGAACTGTGAATCGGTGCTCTACCTTCCCGAACTGGAGAAGCACCAGAACGTCTGCCCCAAGTGCCAGCATCACCTGCGGCTGACCGCTCGCAAGCGGCTCAACTGGTTCCTCGATGCGGAAGGGCGCGAGGAGATCGCGGGCGATCTCCAGCCGAGCGACCGGCTCAAGTTCCGCGACTCCAAGAAGTACAAGGATCGGCTGGCATCGGCTCAGAAAGCGACCGACGAGAACGACGCCCTGATCGCCATGCGCGGGACGCTCGACGGTCTGCCGGTGGTGGCGGTGGCGTTCGAGTTCTCGTTCATGGGCGGCTCCATGGGCGCGATCGTCGGCGAGAAGTTCGTGCGTGCGGCGACACTGGCGCTCGAGGAGGAGATTCCGCTGGTCTGCTTTGCCGCCTCCGGTGGTGCGCGCATGCAGGAAGCGCTGTTCTCGCTGATGCAGATGGCCAAGACGTCGGCGGCGCTCGAAAAACTCAAGCTGGCAGGCGTGCCCTACATCTCGGTGCTCACCGACCCCGTCTTCGGCGGCGTGTCGGCGTCGCTGGCGATGCTGGGCGATCTCAACGTGGCCGAGCCCAACGCCCTGATCGGCTTTGCCGGCCCGCGTGTCATCGAGCAGACGGTGCGCGAGACCCTCCCGGAAGGCTTCCAGCGCAGCGAATTCCTGCTCGAGCACGGCACCGTCGACATGATCGTGTCGCGACCGGAGCTGCGCGAGCGGTTGGGTGGCGTGCTGCGCAAGCTGACCCATCAGCCGGTGGGCGGCGTGGCGGCGGACGATGCCTCCGCCGAGGTCGGGGACTTCTCTCCACTACCGGACGAGCCGGACGCTTCCCGAGCCCCGCGTTAAGGAACCCCCGAGCCATGAGTGCCACCCTCGACGACTGGCTGGCGCGTCTCGAGCGCCAGCATCCGGTCTCCATCGACATGGGGCTCGAGCGGGTGGCCGTGGTGGCCGAGCGGCTCGGTCTCACCCAGGGCCCGATCGCGCACCGTGTGGTGACCGTTGCCGGCACCAACGGCAAGGGCTCCACGGTGGCGATGCTGGAGC
>NZ_CALFQK010000016.1:0-9324 GCF_937921195.1 uncultured Salinicola sp. | reverse complement strand
CGTAGCCCTTGGCTCGTAGCCCGCAGCCCGTAGCCCTTGGCTCGTAGCCCGCAGCTCGTGGCTCGTAGCTCGTAGCTCGTGGCTTCAGCCTACAGCTTGTACGACGCCGGGTTGTCCCAGATGCTGTCCTCCTCGGCAAAGGCCGGGTTGTCGTCGGTGATCGCACGCTCGCCGATCAACTGCATCCAGGAGTCGATGTCGGCGCTGCTGATCTTGCCGTCCGAGCCATCCTGCTTGTGCAGCGTATCCAGCAGGGCGAAGAAGTCCTCGTTGTCGAGCAGGAACTGCGCCGCGTCCTGCTCCTTCTTGGAGTGGCCGTTTTCCGGGTCGGCGATCTTCTCGAGGTCTGACTTGCTGACGATATCGTCGCCGCCCGTCCAGTCGTTGCCGCCATCGCCCTCGTCCCAGTTGAAGAGAATGGTGTCGATGGTCTCCTTGTTCTCCTGGTAGAAGTCCTGGCCGTGGATATTGAGCTGCATCTGGTCCTGGTCGAAGTCGAAGAAGAAGTCGTCGACGTTGCCGTTCTCCCGGATCTCCTGGGTGAACTTCTTGTACTGCTCCGGCTGCGCCTCCCAAGCCGCCATGTCCTCGGGGAACCACTCCTTGAACAGCGGGTCGGGCTCCTTGTCGTCGTCACCGGCGTGCATCATGTCCTTGAAGCCGTAGCTGGAGTTGATCAGGTAGTTGAACTTCTCGCCCCAATCGTCCTCCGTCACACCATCTTCGGCGAACTGCTCGAACTGGTCGCGTATCTTGCCTTCGGTCTCGGCGCCTTTCTTCTGCGCCATCACCGCATTGAGGATCAGGCTGGCGAAGCCGACGCCCAGCCCGATCAGGTTGCCGATGGGGCCGGCCGCGCGCAGGCCCGCGCCCAGCCCGGAGAGCACGCGGGACGCGGTCTGCAGCGATGCCCCGATTTCGGCGGCCCCGCCGATGGTGAAGAACGAGCCGGAGACCACGCCGGTGGAGCTGGCGGCGAACTCTATCGGGGTGCCGCCGTTCTTGATCAGCTGGTTCAGCCCGACACCCGCCACGACGGTGTCGAGAATGCCGCCGGCGAAGTCGGTCATGTAGGCCAGGCCCTTGAGCGCCGGGCCGATGAGCGCCTTCTTCTTGCTGCCGATGTCGCCATCTCCACCGGTGCCGCCGGGGCTGTCGGGCGACGTGCCGCCAGGGGTGGGTTCGCCGTTGGTCATCACGTCGGCTTCGGCATCCAGCGCCTGGTTGAAGGGCTGCATGGCGACTTTCGACGACTCGCCATTGGCGGGATCGAAGCGCTGCTGGAGATCGCCGCTGAGGCTGTCGAGGTCGTCCAGCGCGTCGCCGGCGCCGCTGGGCAGGGCGCCGCCGTCCGTCGGGCGTACGTCGTCCAGGCGATTGGCGATCTCGTCCAGGCGATCGAGTTGCTGTGCGCGATCGCTGTCGGAGAGCGTCGGGTCGGATTCGATCGACGAGCGGATGGCACGATGTCTCTCCATGATCTCGTCGAACAGGGCCGGCGCCTGTTCCGGCATCTTGCCCTTACCCTTGCCATCGGCATCCAGCAGCTCCCGGTACTCCGCCACTGCCCGGTCGAAGTCGTCGATCTGGGCGAAGCGCTGCTCCGACGGCGTCGCCGAGGAGGCGAAAGGCTGGATCTCCTCGAACAGGTCGTCGACCAGCCCCCTGAGGTCGTCCGCATTCTGGGGCGCCAGGCCCTCCTTCTTCATCTCGACCTTGTCGAGCCGATCCTCGATCGTGTCCAGGCGCTGCTGGATCTCCTTCTTCTCGTCGTCGCTGAGCGAGTCGGACTCCTTGACGATGCGGTCGACCTCGTCGAGCTGGCCCTGGATGTCGTCGACCAGCCCCTGGGCCTTCTGCTCGAAGTCGGGAGCGTCCTTCTGATCGAGAAGGGTATCGAAGGATTCGAGCTTGCCGCGGATGTCGTCCAGCTTGCCCCGGGCCTGCTCGCCCGGGTTGAGGGAGGACGCCTTGTCGCCATTGAACGTGTCGGGGAAGCGCTCGCGCAGGACGTCGCCCATCTCCTTGTCGAGACCAAGCGCCTGGGTGATATTGGGGCTGCCGAACAGCTTGGCCAGCCGGCTGCCCTCGTCGAGTTTGGGGCCCACCGCGTCGGTGATGCCCTTGAGCGCGAAGGGCGTGGTGCCGATGAACACCAGCATGCCGCGCGCGACGGTCATGCGCTCTTGCCAGGTGTCGCCGAAATCATCGCCCGAGCGGCGATAGATGGCGTTGGCCAGCGCTGCGGTGCCGCCGATGGCGAACATCGTGTTCGAGCTCATCAGGCTGCGGAACTGGGATTTCAGCGAACTCTGCACGTTGGTGCGCTGGCTGTCGCTGAGCTCGACGATGGGCGGCTGGCCGTCGCGGCTGGTGGTCATGTTGCGGAACTGCTCGTTCACCTTCTTCATGACATCGCGCATGAGGGACGAATCCTTCAGCGCCGTCTCGACGTTGCTGCCGCTCAACGCCGCCGTCTTGATCACCTCCTTGAGGCCGGCGGCGATCGCCATGATCTTGGTGAACTGCAGCTTCTCGTCCGCCGACAGGTTGGGCGGTACCGAGCCCTTGGGATCGGTCTTGTCGGCGGAGAGCGCATCCTTCACCGCGTTCCAGACGCCATCGGTGGTCTGGATGCCGAAGGTGCTGTAGGTAATCCCGGTGAGAACGGTCGGCACCATGTCGGCGGCGACCTGTTCCGCGGCCTCCTCGCTCTCCGGCGGTATGTCGTCTCCGTTCCGAGAAGCATCGTACTCGGCGTCGATGTCGGCGAGTTCCTCCTCGAGGCCTCTGGCGGTACTGGCCGCCGTGATGCTGCCTCTCGCCTCGGCCGCGCGGTCGGGATCGAGGGCCTGCAGCGTGTTCAGGTCATTGTTCAAGCGGGTGGCGGCCTCGTCGCCGAAACCCTTGTCGCGCAGCTCCTCGATGGCATCGAGATAGTCCGCGCCCTTGTCGCCGGTCAACGAGTCGTAGATCTTGTCGGCGAGCCCGTCGCGATCCTTGATCTTGCTCTGGGCCTCCGCCATCGCCTCGTCGGTGAACTCGGCGATCTCCTCGTCCCCGAGCAGCTTGGCGAGCTCCTCGCCGAGCTTCTCCTCGTGGATCAGGCCGCGCAGGTCGGCCGGGTCCATGCCCTGGGTGTCGCTGGCGTAGTAGGTCCAGTCGCCGCCGTGGTCCACCGTCATGTAGGGCAGATACTGGAAGCTGCCATCGTCCAGCTGGGACTTGAGCTCGAGCAGGCGGGCATATTTCTTGAAGTTCTCGTTGTCCGAGTTTTCCGCCTTCTCCTCCAGCTTCTCCATGTAGAGTTCGGTGACCGTCTTGGCCTCGCCGTCGTCGTTCTCGACGGTGGTCTCCTGGCCCATCAGGTTGGTCTCTTCGGAGCCGGGCAGGTCGTGATCGGCGAACACGTCGTCGATGACATCCTCGCTGGAGGTCTGCTGGAAGCTGGAGGCGGCCTCGAAATGCTCCGGCGTCACCCCCTTGGAGACCACGAACTTCTCGCCGTCGACCTCGACCAGCTTGAGCCCCTCGATGACGTCGCCGTGCTCGTCGGTGGCGCTCTTGACGCTGTCACCCTTGCCCAGTACCGGGATGTCCTCGTCGGCGGAGCGCAGCTTGTAGCCGTCGTCCTCGAGTTCGTGGATCCGATCCCAGGTCTGCTGTGCGGTGGAGACCGTTTCGAACAGTGCCGGCGTCAACGCCTTCGATACCACCACGTCCTTGCCGTCGTGAGTGGTGTAGCGAATGACGTCCTCCCGCGCATCGTTCTGCCAATGGAACCGCTTGTAGTCGTTGAAGTCGGGGGCTTCGGTATCGGCGCCGGCAATGGTGGCGCCATCCTCGACCGCAATGTCGATGGCATCCTGGTGCTCGGCGTTACCGCCCAGGGTCGCGTACTGCTCGCTCAGGTAGTCATAGAGTTCCGGATTGTCGCTGCGCGCGACGACGAACTTCTCGCCGTCATGCTCGTAGCGAATCACCTCCGGGCCCATCTCACCGGGCGCGCCGACTTCGGTGTTGTAGTAGGGCGGTGGCGTGGCGTCGCTGCCGATGCGCTGGTAGCCATCCGCCTCGCTCTTGTTGATGCCGATCAGGCTCTCGTAATCCTTCTTGACGGCAGCGAAGAGCTCAGGGTTGGCGCGCTCGGCAACCACGACCCGGGTGCCGTTCTGCATCTCGTAGCGGATGACACCCTTGGCGACTTCGTCGGGCGGGGCGATGAAACGGTAGTCGCTCAGCTTGCCGGGAGGCTCGGCATCGGGCGGCAACACGCCATAGCCATCCTCTCCGCTCTGGTTGAGCGCGCTCATCTGGGCGGCATCCTGCTTGACCGTCTCGAACAGCGCCGGCGTGGCGTGGCGGTCGACCTCGACGGTCTTGCCGCCCTTGGTCTCGTAGCGAATGAGATCGTCACCGATGGTCACGATCTGGTTGTAGTCGTTCAGGTTCCTGGGCGCCTCGGTATCGGTATCGGCGCGCTTTCCAGGCTTGGATTCGTCGTCACCGGAGGGAGTGGATTTCTGGCTCAGGTGCAGGGTCCGCGACAGCGTCGACTGCCAGCGCCCGCTGCGCTGGCCATCGGCTCTCGGGTCGCCAGCATCCGGGAGAGGGTTCGAGACATTCTCGCGCGTGATTTCCTGAGCCATGGATTAGCCTCCGGTGGTTTTTATTAAATACTCGTTCAATGTCCACTTGAATTCAGCGCCAATTGGATAAAAGACGTGTCACCCTGTCGTAAAGTCGTCAGCCGTTGTCACGATATCGTAACGCGGGTGTCGCCATAAGATGCTGGTCCATGTTGCCGGAGCGTTCCGCCGCTGTTGTAAGACGTTACGCAACCCGACCCTGGACATTGATATAAAAGCGGGGAGTGGGAGTCATGACAACGGAGCGAGACACGCCATGCCGGGGTTCGTGGATGAGGTGGGCCAGCAGGTGGTTCGGGGTTGGTATGTCGGCGACCGCCAGGGCGAACCCCGCGCGGTGCTGGTCTCGATCAACGGCGAGGCTCGCTACTGCGCGCTGTGCCAGGAGCCGAGGCCCGATGTGGTCGAGGCGGGCCTCTCGACCCGGGCCGATGTCGGCTTTCTCGCACCGATGTCGCTGCGGCCGGGAGACCTGGTCCGGGTCAGCGCGCTCGACAGCGGGCGTCTGCTCAACGATGGCCTGGCCGTGGTGATGGCGCATGACGTCGATGACGGATTCATCGATGTCGAGACCGGCATGGCCCATCCCATCCTCGGGCCATGGGTCGCGCCGCTGCGGCCCCATCTCGAGGTGCGCGCCCTCCGCCCGCTGCCGGGTCACATGGGCCATCTCTCCGCGCTGGAGGTGCGAACGGCAGATACCCGCTATGTCGTCCATTGCCAGCTATCGCGCGCCCACGCTCTCGGGCTGGAACGGCTCTACCGCCAGGTGCTCGCGCCCGCCGGTATCGCGGCCCCGTCGCTGAAGGCCGTTATCGACCATGGGGAGACCGCCAGCCTGGTGATGGAACGAATCGAGGGGAAGCCGCTGGGCGCCCATCGCGAGGGCAGCGAACCCGCCTTCCGCGACACGCTGGACTCGCTGGCGTGGCTCGCCCTCGTCGGCCGTCCAGGTGGATGGTCCGATCGTGATATCGGCCGTCGGGGACGTCGCGCACTGAACAGGATGATCGTGGGCGTCTGTCTCTCGGCACTGAGGCGACGGCGGTGGCAAGAACTCGAACGGCTGCTGGGAATGGCGCTGGTCGTCTATCGGCTGCCGCGGGTCTTCTCCCACGGCGACCTTCACCCGCAGAACGTGCTGATTCAGGATTCGACCGGTGCGCCCATATTCATCGACTGGGACCACGCCGGCATGCTGCCGGTGGGCTGCGATCTGGCCCGCCTGCTGCTGAGCGTGCCGCCCAGGCTCGCCGAAGCGTGGATCGAGGCAATGCAGGGACGGGAAGGAGCCCCCAGGCCGGACGCGATGCGTCTGGGGTGGCTGATCATGACCTATTTCGCCATGTCGCAGCGTCACCCCGATTTCCACGCCACGGAGGAGGGCAAATATCTGCATCGTCGGTTCGCTGAGTCAGCGGGCCGAAAACCCCCGGGAACCGGGGCCGTTTCCCACGAAAATTGAAGCGATTGCGCAGCATCGTCTGCCGTCGGTTTGCGGTTTCTCATGCCGCTCACCTCATTAACAGTGTCATTACCTTTCTTAGAAAAGCCGTGCTGGTGCCCGCCGCGAGGAGCGGCTTAGAATGCATCGACCGGGGATTTTTTCCGCAGGAAGCGGTTTTTTTCGGTTAAGCGGCTGATTGATAAACGTTAAATCAGTGCCATCCGGGCGTTTGGCAGGGGAAGGTATGGATATCGATGCCTGGTTGAGCATCGCAACCGTCGTGGCGGTCCTGGCCACGCTCGTTTTCACTCGGATCGCGCCGGACGCCATCCTGGTCGGCGCCATGGCGTTTCTGATCTTCACCAACGTGCTGACGCCCCAGCAAGCGCTGGCCGGTTTCGCCAATACCGGGGTGATGACCATCGCGGCGCTATACGTGGTGGCGGCGGCGCTGAAGGAGACCGGCGCGATCAAGTGGATCGCCGCGCAACTGCTGGGGCAGCCGACCACGCTACGCCGCGCCCAGTGGCGGGTGATGCTGCCGGCCTCGATCCTGAGCGCCTTCATGAACAACACCACGGTGGTGGCGATGTTCATACCCGCCATCCAGGACTGGTCCAACCGCCTGCGGCTGCCCCCCTCCAAGCTGCTGCTGCCGCTCAGCTACATCTCCATCCTCGGAGGCACCTGCACCCTGATCGGCACCAGCACCAACCTGGTGGTCGACGGGCTGTTGCAGAGCCAACTGGGCGTCTCCCTCGGCATGTTCGAACTGACCTGGATCGGGCTGCCGATCCTGCTCGTCGGCGGCGGGTTCATCCTGATCTTCGCCACATGGCTGCTGCCGCAGCGGGATGGCACCAATGCCCAGCTGGACCAGATTCGCGAGTACAGCGTGGAGGTCACCGTCGAACCCGGTGGGCCGCTGGTGGGCAAGTCGATCGCGGATGCCGGGCTGCGCAACCTGCAGTTCGGCTATCTGGCCGATATCGAGCGCGACGACCACCTGATGACGGCGGTGCCGCCGGAGACGAAGCTGCTGGGCGGCGACACGCTGGTCTTCATCGGCGCGCCGGAGTGCGCCAGGGAGCTTCGCGAGATTCGCGGGTTGAGCCCCGCCAACGGCAACGTCCAGAAGCTGGATGTCGCCCACCACCGGCGCTGCCTGGTCGAGGCGGTGGTCAGCCCGGACTTCACCGGCATCGGGCAGACAGTGCGGGAATCCCGGTTTCGTTCCCGGTTCCAGGCCGTGATCCTGTCGATCTCCCGCCATGGCCGGCGCCTGAACGGCAAGGTCGGCGATATCGAGCTCCAGGTCGGCGACACCCTGCTGCTGGAGACCGGCCAGGAGTTCGTCGAGCAGTACCGTTACCGCAAGGATTTCCTGCTGGTCAGCCAGCTCAACGACTCCACGCCGCCCAACTTCCAGAAGGCGCCGCTCTCGCTGGGCATCCTGGGCGTGATGGTGGTGCTCAGCGCGACCAACCTGATATCGATCCTGGAAGCCGCCTTTCTCGCGGCCGGGGCCCTGCTGATGACCGGCTGCCTCACCATGGGCAAGGCGCGGCGCTACATCGACCTTTCGGTACTGATCGTGATCGCGGCCTCGTTCTCCCTCGGCGCGGCGATGACCCAGTCCGGCGCGGCACGGACCATCGCCGAGCTGGTGGTCGGGCATATCGACTCGCCCTGGCTGGCGCTGGCGTTCATCTACCTGATGACGGTGCTGTTCACCGAGATGATCACCAACAACGCCGCGGCGGTGCTGATGTTCCCCATCGCGCTGGCGGTCTCGCAGCAGCTGGGGGTGGATTTCATGCCGTTCGTGATCGCCATCACCATCGCCGCCTCGGCCAGCTTCATGACCGCCCTGGGCTACCAGACCAACCTGATGGTGATGGGGCCGGGGGGATACCGGATGCACGACTACCTCAAACTGGGAGTGCCATTGAGCTTGATCGTTGGCGCTGTCAGTATTCTGCTCATACCGATGATTTGGCCGTTCTAGGGCTATCGACGACGGATCGTGGTAGAAAAGGCTCCGACGGCAGGTAGCGCCCAGTCCTGACCGGGACTGGAAGTCCGCAACGACAGACAAAGGAATGGAATGAAAATCGATGAAGTCATCAGGCGTGAACTGCTCTCTGGCGTGGTCGCCGCCGGTGAACGGGTACTGGAGATCTACGCCCAGGATTTCAGTGTCGAGACCAAGGCCGACGATAGCCCGCTGACCCAGGCGGACATGGCCGCCCACCGGGCGCTGACCGCGCTGCTGCAGCGCGTGACGCCGGAGATACCGCTGCTCTCCGAGGAGAGCGACGCCATCCCGTTCGACACCCGCCGGCAGTGGTCGAGCTACTGGCTCATCGACCCGCTGGACGGCACCAAGGAGTTCATCAAGAAGAACGGCGAGTTCACGCTCAACGTGGCGCTGGTCGAGAATGGCGTGCCGCGCTTCGGCATCGTCCATGCGCCGGTGCTCGGCATGACCTGGTGGGGGGATGCCGACAGCGGCGCGTTCAAGATCACCGCCGAAGGTGAACAGCCGATTCGCGTGCGCGAGCTGCCGGCGGCGGGCGACCAACCCTGGCTGATCGTCGGCAGTCGCTCCCACGGTGCCGAATCGTTCGAAGCCTTCTGCGCCCAGCTGCCGGCCCACGAACGGGTCTCCATGGGTAGCTCGCTCAAGCTCTGCCTCGTCGCCGAGGGCGCCGCCGACCTCTACCCGCGCCTGGCGCCGACCTGCGAATGGGACACCGCCGCCGCCCAGGCCGTCGTCACCGCCGCCGGCGGCCAGGTGCTCGACGCCCAGACCCTCGAACCACTGCGCTGCAACCAGCAGGAAAGCACCCTCAACCCGTTCTTCATCGTCTGTGGGCAGCGTGATTCCCGTTGGCGCGATGCGCTGAGTTCGGCGCTTCGCGCCTGACGCTGTAAGTGGAAACAGCTTTAAGCCATAAGCTCTAAGCTGTAAGAAAATTCAAAAGCCAAAACCGTTTGATTTTGCAGCTGAAAACGGTCGTTTTTTTTGCTTACGGCTTACGGCTTACGGCTTACGGCTTACGGCTTTTGCCCATTGCTATCGAACCTGTGAACTTACCGGAAAAGCTATGAAAGAGTTGACCCCCGAACGCCAGACCCATCTCAAGCAGCTCGAAGCCGAGTCCATCCATATCATCCGCGAGGTCGCGGCCGAGTTCGGCAACCCGGTGATGCTCTACTCCATCG
>NZ_CALFQK010000015.1:0-14169 GCF_937921195.1 uncultured Salinicola sp. | reverse complement strand
GGCGCTGCAGCATCTCGACGACATTGGCCATGGTGAAGGTCTTGCCCGAACCGGTGACGCCGAGCAGCGTCTGATGCGACAGACCGGCACCCAGGCCGCGGACCAGCCCCTCGATGGCGGCCGGCTGGTCTCCCGCCGGACGATACTTGGATTGAATCTTGAAAGGTTTGTTCATGGTGACTAATTAGGGTCCAAACTATCGTCATTCAAGGGCGGGATGGTGATTTCGAGTGCCAGCGCTCGGGGACGAGCCGCGATCACCGTGCGGTAAATCCCGATTTCAGCGCCTCCACCGCCGCGATCAAGGCGTCGCGACTGACACGCCCTTCTACCTCGGCCCACTCCCGGCCGATATCGACGCTTTCGACGCCATCCACCATCATCAGGGCGGTCGTGACGCGATTGAGGTCTTCCGGCGTCGATACGCCGCTCAGCGTGAGATTGATATGTGACATGCGAGGCTCTCCACAACGGTCTTCCACGACGATTTCAGGCAGACAGCATAGACTAGCATGTCGTTTGCGCGACCTGGCGTTGCAATACCCGGACATCGCCGCCATCTTGAGGCCAGACGCCACACTCAGGTACCCCTCCACGCCGGTACCGACAACCAGTTCACAGGAGGAATCGGATGGACGATTGGCTGGCACATCTCACGGCCCTGGGCGGGCGCCAGTCGGGTGATCGCGACTGGGCCTTTCCGAACGGCGATAACGGTTCCGCCAGTGACGCTGAACATCTGGTACCGCTGACCCACCTGAGCATCCTCGAGTGCGACGGCCCCGATGCGGCTCGCTTCCTGCAGGGCCAGACGAGCGCCAACGTCGAACATGCGGATGGCGACTTCGCGCCCTTGACCGCCTTCTGCACGCCGAAGGGGCGCATGATCGCCAATGCCGAAGTGCTCAGGGTATCCGCCGAACGCTACTGGCTGCTGCTGCACGCCTCTCTGGCCGCTTCGCTGGCGACCCAGCTTGGGAAATACGCCCCTTTCTACAAGGTGAAGCTGAGCCATCGCGAGGACCTGGCCCTGATCGGCATGATCGGGAGCCCGGCGTCGTGGGCGAGCGCGGCCGGCGTGACCGACCTGCCCCGTCTCGACTGGCACATGACCCAGCAAGACGGCACCGTTGCCCTGCGTCAGCCCGCCGATCGACCCCGCGTGATGCTGATCCTGCCGGCGTCCGAGGCCGCGGCAAGGTGGGAGTCGTTGAGCCGCTCTGCCGGCGTCGCGGATACGGCCCTGTGGCGGCGTGCGGATATCGATGCCGGCATCGCCTGGCTCACCGCCGATCACAGCGACGCCTTCCTGCCGCAGATGATCAACTGGGAAGCCTTGGGCGGCATCAGCTTTCGCAAGGGCTGCTACACCGGACAGGAAGTAGTGGCGCGGGCGCATTTCCGGGGTCAGGTCAAACGGCGCCTGCGGATCGCCTCCGTCGAAGGCACCTCGCCCCCCGCTATCGGCGATGAGATCCGCAATGCCGAGGCCAAGCGCGTGGGCGAGATATTCCAGGCGGTGAACGGCGACACTCCAGAGGAGTGCCCCGCCCTGGCCGTGCTCAACACCAGCCAGGACGAGGAGTCGGAACTGTTCGTCGGCGGGCGCAGACTGGTGCTGCGCGATCTGCCCTATCCGCTCGAACGTCTCGATCCCGAGTCCGTCGTCGACGGGAACGTGACCGCCTGACGACCTCGGCGTCCACTCAGGGCGACGCCACTTCCAGCCGGAAGAGCCGGTGGGTATTGTCCCAGGCGCTGGCAGCGACCGAGCCGGGGTCCTGGTCCCGCAACAGCGCGACACGAGCCAGGGTCTCGTCGAGATGGGCGGGCTCGTTGCGCTGCCCCTGGCGCCCGGCCAGCGGCATGTCGGGGCTGTCGGTCTCGAGCACGAAGCCGTCGTCGGGAATTGCCCGCACCGCCCGGTGCAGGCGTTTGGCGCGCTCGTAGGTGATCGCGCCGCCCAAGCCGAGCAGATAGCCGAGATCCAGGAAACGCCGGGCCTGTTGCGGGCTGCCGCCGAAGGCGTGAATCAATCCACGCGCCGGGAGATCGAGCTGTTTCAGTCGCTTGGCCACCTGATCGTCGGCGTGGACGCAGTGGATGATGACCGGGAGTCGATACCGTTTCGCCAGTTGGAGCTGGGCCTCGAACAGCTCCCACTGACGCTCCAGCGTCGCCCCGAATCTCGCGTCGATCCCGCACTCGCCGATGCCGACGAGCCGGTCACCATGCGACACGGCCTGCTCCAGCGCTTCCAGGTCACCAGCGCCATGTCGAGCGATGAAATAGGGGTGCAGGCCCAGGGCCACGACCACGTCGGCGCGCTTCCCCAGGGTCAGCACCGCCTTCCAGCGCTCGCGCGTCGTTCCCGGCACCATGAAACGCGAAACGCCGACCGCGTGGGCTCGTTGGAAAACGGCTTCGCGATCGGCGTCGAAACTGTCGAAATCGAGGTGACAGTGGGCGTCGAACAGCATGGCTCAGGTCGCGGCTGTCCCTTGCGGCTCGAGGTCCGACACCGGCAGGTCGGCCGTGCAGTGGCCGCACTTGGTGGCCTTGACCGGAATCGTCATGAAGCAGTGCGGGCAGGCCTTGTCCGTCGGCGCCTTGGGAGCGACGGCCTCCTCGCGCTTCATGCGGTTGATGCTGCGCACCAGCAGAAACACGACGAAGGCCACGATGACGAAGCTGATCACGGCGTTGAGGAACAGGCCGTAATCCAGGGTGACGGCGCCGGCTTCCTGGGCGGCGGCGAGCGAGGCGTAGGGCCCCGCCGTGCCGCCCTCCTTGAGCACGATGAAGAAGTTGGCAAAGTCGACGCCACCGATCAGCAGCCCCAGGATCGGGTTCATCACGTTCTTGACCAGGCTCTGCACGATCAGCGTGAACGCACCGCCAATGATGATACCCACCGCCATATCGACGACGTTGCCCTTGACGGCAAACTCTCGGAACTCCTTCAGGAATTTGGAAGCCATCGACATTCTCCTTTTTGGTCGATCGCACGGCACTCGGAGGGGACCGGCCCCCACCGGGCCGCGACGCTAGTCAGCATGGCCCAACCGCCAGGGGGCGGCAAGATGAAATCGCCTCCCCTCGGCACGGCCGTGTCTCAGTGCTCGCGGGTGGCCCGGAACTCGATCTCCGGCCAGCGCTCCTGGGTCATCTGCAGATTGACCCGGGTCGGCGCCAGGTAGGTCAGGTAGTCTCCGCCATCCAGGGCCAGATTGGCGCTGCCCTTGCGCTTGAACTCATCGAGCTTCTTCGCGTCCGCGCAGTAGACCCAGCGTGCCGTATTGACGTTGACGGGCTCGTAGAGGCAGTCGACCTTGTACTCCTCCTTGAGGCGGTGCGCGACGACATCGAACTGCAGCGTACCGACCGCGCCGACGATCAGATCGTTATTGTCCAGCGGCAGGAAGACCTGGGTCGCGCCCTCCTCCGAAAGCTGCTGGAGCCCCTTCTGCAGCGCCTTCATCTTCAAGGGGTCGCGCAGTCTCACCCGGCGAAACAGCTCCGGGGCGAAGTGCGGAATACCGAGGAAGCGCATGTCCTCGCCAGCGGTAAAGGTGTCGCCGATCTGGATCGTGCCGTGATTGTGCAGCCCGATGATGTCGCCCGGCCACGCCTCCTCGACATGCGAGCGATCGGAGGCCATGAAGGTCAGCGCGTCGGCGATCTTGACCTCCTTGCCGATCCGGACGTGGCGCATCTTCATGTTGCGTTCGTACTTGCCGGAACAGATCCGCAGAAACGCCACCCGGTCCCGGTGCTTGGGATCCATGTTGGCCTGGATCTTGAACACGAATCCGGAGAAGCGACCATCGTCGGCGACCACTTCCCGCGTGTCGGTCTCCCGGACCTGGGGTGTCGGCGCGAACTCGACGAAGCCGTTGAGCATCTCGCGAACGCCGAAGTTGCCCATCGCCGTCCCGAAGTAGACCGGCGACAGCTCGCCGCGGCGATAGGCCTCCAGGTCGAACGGATGGGACGCGCCCCGCACCAGCTCGACCTCCATCCGCAACTCTTCCGCCGCGCTCTCGCCAAGCACCCGGTCGACTTCGGCGCTGTCCAGCCCTTCGATGCGCTTGTCTTCCGGAATCCGGTTGCCCTGCCCCTGGGTGTAGAGGTGGATCACGTCGTCGTAGAGGTGGTAGACCCCTTTGAACTGTCGGCCCATGCCGATCGGCCAGGTCATCGGCGCGCACTGGATATTGAGAACGGTCTCGATCTCGTCCATCACCTCGATGGGATCACGGGTCTCGCGATCCATCTTGTTGATGAAGGTCAGGATGGGCGTGGTGCGCAGCCGACAGACGTCCATCAGCTTGATGGTGCGGTCCTCGACACCCTTGGCCGCATCGATGACCATCAGCGCCGAATCCACGGCAGTCAGCGTGCGATAGGTGTCCTCGGAGAAATCCTCGTGCCCGGGGGTGTCGAGCAGATTGACGATGCGCCCGTTGTAGGGGAACTGCATCACCGAGGTGGTGACGGAGATGCCGCGCTCCTGCTCCATCTTCATCCAGTCGGAGGTGGCGTGGCGCTCCGCCCGCTTGCTCTTGACCGAGCCGGCCAACTGAATGGCGTTGCCGAACAGCAGCATTTTCTCGGTAATCGTCGTCTTCCCCGCGTCGGGGTGACTGATGATGGCGAAAGTGCGGCGTAGGGCCGCTTCCTGGGCGAGCTGAGCATCTGACATGAAAGGCTTCACTGACTGGGGCGACTCTCACGGGACATGGAGGCATGACCGGGAGTTCGCGGGGAATCGAAGATGGCGGCGATTGTACGCGCTGATCCCGCAGAGTTGTAGCCGCCTGGCCTGCCTGACGGCTCCGGCCGGACCTGCGACAAATGGACACTGGCCTCTCCACCCCGACGGTGGCGTCCGGGCTCACGCCGCTTCCCGGCATTGCGTTAACATGGCAACGACGCGGGCGGCGATGTCGAGTCAGCCGCCGCGTCGCTGCTGGACACCCTTGACGCCGTCACCCGACTCGATCCCGGAGAGATCATGCTGCAACCGCTCCCGCTCTCGACGCCGAACCGCAACCTGGTTCGCTTGACGATCGTCCGCGGTATCACCTGGACCGGCTTTCTCGCCGCGATCATCTTCGGGATCGAGGTGCTGGGGTTCCAGCTGCACGTTCTCCCGGTCATCAGCGTCATCGTCGCCATGGGCCTGTTCAACGTGGCGACCTGGTGGCGACTGGGCCGGCCCCGCGCGGTCACCGACACCGAATACCTGCTCCACTGGCTGGTCGACATCGCCGGACTGAGCCTGCTGTTCTACTACACCGGGGGCTCGACCAATCCCTTCATCACCTACCTGCTGGTGCCGCTGGGGATCGCCGCCGCCACGCTGCCGTGGTCATACGCCTGGGTCATCGCGATAGCGGCAACCGCCAGCTACACCACCATGATGCTGTTCTATCAGCCGGTGCCGCAGCTGACCAACAGTACCGTCGTCTTCGGCGTCCAGTTGCATACGCTGGGGATGTGGCTGAACTTCATTCTCTCCGGCAGCCTGCTGACCTTCTTCATCTTCAAGATGGCGCATACCTTGCGTCGGCGTGACATGACCCTGTCGCGCACCCGCGAGGCGGCGCTGCGCAACGAGCAGATTCTGGCCGTGGCGACCCAGGCCGCCGGCACGGCGCATGAGCTCGGCACGCCGCTGTCGACGATGGCGGTCCTACTCAAGGAGATGCGCCACGAAGCCAGCCGGCAACCCGCCCTGGTGGAGGACATCGACCTGTTGCGTCACCAGGTCGACACCTGCAAGCAGCGCCTGCAGACGCTCGTCGCCAATGCGGATCGGCGACGCCTGGAAAAGCCCGAGACGCTTCGCGCCACTCCCTGGCTCGAGAACCTGATCCAGCGCTGGCTGGTGCTACGCCCCGATGTCAACCACCGCCTGGAAGTGCTCGGCAAGCGTGGCCAGCCCACCATCGCCGTCGACGCCACCCTGGAGCAGGCGATGATCAATCTGCTCAACAACGCCGCCGATGCCAGCCCCGATGCCATTGTCACCAGCCTCGACTGGGACGCCGACGAGGTCGTCATCGACATTCGCGACCACGGCCCGGGCGTGCCGATGTCGATCGCGGACCAGTTGGGTGACACCTTCATCTCGACCAAGAGCAAGGGCATGGGAATCGGACTGTTTTTGACCCACGCCACCGTCAACCGCTTTGGTGGCGGCGTGAGCCTCTACAACCACGAGGAGGGCGGCACGCTGACGGAGGTCAAGCTCCCCCGCATCAAGATCGGCGAGAGCGTGTAGGGCTACTGTCAATCATCCGCCAAGGAGAACCACCGATGAGTGATCCGGAACGTTTACTGATCGTCGACGACGACGAACAACTCTGTTTCGTCATGGAGCGCGCCATGCGGCGCCGGGGCTACGACGTGGTCGTCGCCCATACCCATGACCAGGCCCTGGCGGCGGCGAGAGAGGCACCGCCCGCCCTGGCGACGCTGGATCTGAAGCTGGAGTCGGACTCCGGCCTCAAGCTGCTGCCCGCGCTGCTGGAAGTGGCGCCCGAGTGTCGCGTCGTGGTGTTGACGGGCTACTCGAGCATCGCCACCGCCGTGGAGGCGATGAAGCTCGGTGCCGTCAACTACCTGTGCAAGCCAGCCGACGCCGATGAGATCCTGCTGTCGCTGGAGCGCGAGAGCGGCGACGTCGACGTGGAGATCGCCGACAACCCGCCCTCGGTGAACCGGGTCACCTGGGAGCACATCCAGAAAGTGCTGCATGAACACGACGGCAATATCTCGGCAACGGCCCGGGCCCTGGGCATGCATCGGCGAACCCTGCAGCGTAAACTCCAGAAGCGCCCGGTGCGGCACTAGGGCCTGTTCAGACGATACGCCTCGGCCCCGGCAGCGCGCTGTACTCAGCGGAGCGGGGCCCGCGGTGTCGAATCGGTTTCCGCCGTCACGAAGACATCTTTCTCGTTCGTCCCGACGATTCCGCCGATCGCCGGGACCACGTCATTTCCCCGACAGGAGTTCAACGTGGACCATCCCCAACGCCTAGACCAGGTGATCCGTATCGCCCGCCAGGCCGGCGACATGATCGTCCAGGCTCGTCAGAAGCAAAACTTCTCCCACCAGTACAAGGGGGGTGACGAGCTGGTGACCGAGATAGATGTCGCTGTCGATCGCATGATCGGCGACGAGCTGGAGACCCTGTTTCCGGGCGAGGCAAGGCTAACCGAGGAGCTGACCCCGGACCGCAGCCAGCTCGAACGGAGCGGCCCGCTCTGGGTCGTGGACCCCATCGACGGTACGGTCAATTTCGCCTATGGCCATGCCCACGTCGCGGTGTCGATCGCCCTGGCGTTCGACGGAGAGGTTCAACTCGGCGTGGTGCATGCCCCTTTTCTCGGCGAGACCTTTACCGCGGTACGCGACCGGGGAGCGCAACTCAATGGCGAGCCGATGGTATGCAGCCGGTCGGAAACGCTGGAGAGAAGCCTGGTCGCGACGGGGTTCCCCTATGCTCGCGACAGACGCGGCCCACTGATCAAGCGCCTGAACCATGTCGTCCACGCCTGCCGCGACGTGCGTCGCAATGGCTCCGCCGCACTCGATCTCTGCCATGTCGGCTGCGGTCAGCTCGATGCCTACTACGAGAGCGTGTCGCCGTGGGATTTCGCCGCCGGACTGCTGATCGCCCGGGAAGCCGGCGCCGCGACGAGTCACCTCTACGAGTGCCCCGAGAACCTGCCGGTGGAGCTCTATGGCGAAAACCTGCTGGTCACCGCACCCGGTATCCACCGGGCCCTGGGAGATCTCCTGCGGGATGCCGACGCCGGACGACGCCTGGAGCCATAGCGGCTTGCAATGATGGACGTAGAGAGACTCTATTGGGCCGCATGGGTTTAATACGAAAGAATAACCCCAATCTCTATTTTCAGGTTTCGAACCATCCCATCCCCCTTTCACAAATAACAGGAGACTCACCGATGCTGACTGTCATTTTCGGCCGTCCCGGCTGCCCTTTCTGTGTTCGCGCCAAGGATCTGTCGGAGAAACTCAAGGAAGCGCGGGACGATTTCGATTTCCGCTATATCGATATCCATGCGGAAGGCATCACCAAAGCCGACATGGAGAAGACCATCGGCAAACCGGTAGAGACCGTGCCGCAGATCTTCGTCGACCAGACCCACATTGGCGGCTTCACGGAGTTCGACCAGTACGTGCGGGACAAGGCGTTGATGCCCGAAAACGCCTGACGGGGCACGGCGCCCGACGCCGCGACCGAGGTTTCAGAAGCCGGCATTCGCCGGCTTTTGTCGTTTCGGCCCGCGACAGGATCGCGACAGGCATGCCCCCCGCAGCGGCGGTGCAGGCTCACACCGGCTGCAGACCAGACTCTTCTTGGACGGCTTCCAGCTCTCCTTCCAGATTCAACTCGTACTGGTAGGGGCCATGCCGCGGATCCAGCTCGTTGATGTAGTGCGTCGATTCCACCATCGGCACCAGTGGCGTGTAGGGCTCCTGCTCTTCCGGCGCCTTGACCGGCTCGCGTCGCCACAGCCGGTAGGCGATGAACAGCGCCAGCCCCAGCGCGGCCGCGCCGAGAAACAGCCAGAGGCCATCCGGCCCAACGCTGTGCATCAGTAGAGAAGCGCTGAAGGGCCCGACGATGGAGCCCACGCCGTAGCACATCAGGACTTTCGCGTTGGCCTGGATGGTCTCTTCCGGCTCCAGCCAGTCATGGGTGTGGGCCAGGCTCAGCGAGTAGAGGGTATGCAGCATCGCGGTGTGGAAGCTCGCGACGAAAACCAGCAGCCAGTAACTCGACCTGGCGGCAAACACGATCAGCACGCCGGATATCGTCATCACCAGTGCCATGCAGAGGATGACCTTGCGACGATCGAAGCGGTCCGAGACCCTTCCCAGCGTCCACTGGGCGATGAGCGCCACCAGCGTGGTGATCGACATGAACTTCGCGGTCTGGGCCGTCGTGAGCCCGATCTCCTGGCCATAGTATGGGGTCATCGCAAAGAAGGCCTGCACCATGAGTCCCGCCACGAAAGCCCCCACCAGCCCCACCGGTGCGCGCGTCAGCAGGGTACGCAGCGAGATCTTGGCGGATACGTCGTGACTGCTGCGCAGCGGGCCCTGGATGCGATGGATCGAAAGCGGCACCAGTGACAACGCGAACAGAACGCCGGCCACCGAGAACAGTACGAAAGTCCCCGGATCCGCCATGTTGAGCATCCACTGGCCGCCCGCCAGGGACAGGGTCGAGATCACCAGATACCAGCCCAGCACCCGGCCGCGATTCTCGTTGGTCGACTCGCCCGAGACCCAGGACTCCATCACCATCAACAACCCCGCCGTCGCCGCGCCGCCAAACAGCCGCCAGACCAACCACGCCCAGGGATTGACCCATAGCCCGTGGAGCATCGCCGTCGCCGCCAGCAACGCACCGCAGGCGGCGAAGACGCGGATATGGCCGACACTGCGTATGCGCTTCTCCAGCCAGTAGCTCCCCGCGACGAAGCCCAGCGAGAAGCAGGACATGAGCAGACCCGCCATCTGGGAGGGAAACGCTTCCAGCGACATGCGGACGCCGAGCAGCGTCATGATCAGCCCATGCCCAAGCAGGAAGCTGATTTCACACAGGAACAGGATCGGCAGGGTCGCGGGTAGTGAACGCAACGAGGTTCTCCATTCAGCGGCGGTTGGCGAAAAGTTCCACGCATCGTCGTCGATTCGAATCGATGGACGCCGAATGTGGATATCGGAAGACAAAGGCGGCGGCAGTCTATCAAGTCGGAGCGCCTCTTGCCGAGTTCACGCCCCACCCTCCGGGGCTGCCGGGAACCGACACGAATTATTCACATCTTCTGTGGATAACGCTGTGCATTTCCGGTGGCCGATAGCGGCAGTCGCCGACCCTGTCCATGCCGGTCTTAGATTGGTTAGTTTTTCGGCAATGACGGATCTCAGTCTTTCGACACGCATCCGACTGATGCGGCGCGCACGCCACGCGGCGCCTGGATCCCCGCCGAAGCGCTGTGCAGCCTGGCGACATTCCAGTAACATCGAGCCAAGTCATTGATGGAGAATGGCATGTCGACCCTGAAAGGGTGTGTCAGCGTCCTGCTGCTGGTCCTCAATACGCTCTTCTGGGGCATGCCTCTGGTGGCGTTGACGATACTGAAACTGGTCACGCCCACCCGGCGATGGCGCCTTCGGGTGCTCGGCGGTCTTCACTGGATCGCCCTCGCCTGGGTGAAGACCAACAACGCCTGGATCCGCTGCTGGATTTGCCCGAGGATCCACGCCGACCTCCCTGCCTCGCTCTCGCCGCGTCGATGGTGGTTGGTCATGGCCAACCACCAGAGCTGGACCGATATCATCGCCCTGCTCTATGTGCTGACGGGTCGTGTCTCGATGCCGAAGTTCTTTCTCAAGCGAGAACTCATTCTGGTGCCGATCGTCGGACTGGCGTGGTGGGCCCTGGAATTTCCGTTCATGCGTCGTTACAGCCGCGAGAAGCTGGCTCGGAACCCCAAACTTGCCGAACGAGATCGTCAGGCGACCCGGCGCATGTGCGACCACGCCCGCGAAATGCCGATGACGATCTACAACTTCGTCGAGGGAACGCGGTGCACACCGGAGAAGCAGCGCCGGCAGGAGAGCCCCTACCAACATCTCCTGCGACCCAAGGCCGGGGGCGTCGCCCAGGTGATCGGGCTGCTGGGACCACGCCTGGACGGTATCATCGACGTGACCCTGCACTACCGCCGGGGCACGCCCAACTTCTGGGATTTCCTCTGCGGACGCGAGGCCGACGTGGCGATCGTCGCGAGATGCCTCGACAGGCCGGAGTGGATGCTGGACGGGCGCTACGACGATGCCCAATACAAGGAACGTTTCTACACATGGTTGAACGCATTGTGGCAGGAAAAAGACGCGGCGCTCTCCTCCTACTCCTGGGATTGACGCTCTTGCTCGCGGGCTGCGCGAGCGGCGGCGGCGGTCATGCCAGCATCGCCGACGGCGGGGGCTGGGTGACCGTGCAGCGTGGCGATACGTTGGGCAGGATCGCCAGCCAGGCGGGCATACCGCTACTCAGGCTCCAGCGCTTCAATCCTGGCGTGGACTCCCGCCGCCTGGCAGTTGGCCAACGTCTGCTGCTGCCCTCCCGGCAGGAGCGCGCACCCGGTGGCGGCCCATACCGCTACCAGGTAAGACGGGGGGACTCCCTCTATTCGATCGCCCGCCACTTCGGCGCCAACCCGCAGCGCGTCCAGGCCGCGAATACGGGCATCGATCCGTCGCAGCTGGCCGTCGGCCAGTTGATCCAGGTTCCGCTGGCGGGCGGTTCGTCGGGTGGCCGGGCATCATCGCCGGCACCGGCGGCATCCCGGTCACTGCCCGATCCCGGCCCGCTGCCCTCGTCGGCAAGCCGATGGCGCTGGCCATTGGATGACTACACCGTCGAGCGCCGGTTCGGGCGGGACGCCCATGGCACGCTGCAGCCCATGATGCTGTCGACATCCTCGCCCGCCACCGCCAGGGCAACCACGTCGGGCAAGGTGAGATTCGCCAGCGGCATGCGCCAGTTGGGACAGGTCGTCATACTCCACCACGCCGACAACATGCAGAGCGTCTACGCGTTCTGCGACAAGCTGATGGTGTCGGAGGGGCAATCCGTCTCCGCCGGCACCCCGCTGTGCGAAATCGGTAAGGAGAGCGGCAGCAGTCGTTATCATCTGCTTTTCGACCTCCGCCACGGCGGCAAGCCCGTGGATCCCGCGCGCGTGCTACGCTAATCAACGATGTCATCAGTTCGTCATCATCGTGACGCATTGACGTCATCGGCACCCCCCAGTATCGGAGACCGGTTCGAACACGGTTGGCGACAAGGCGGGATTGGTAGAGAGCTTCGCTGGCGTGGAAGGAGTGAGAGAGATGCGTGTAGCCCTGGTCAGTGAAACTTGGGCGCCGGAGGTCAATGGCGTGGCTCATACCCTGAGCCAGCTCGCCAACCATCTGGCATCCAAGGGAGTCCTGCTTCAACTGATTCGTCCCACCCCGGCGAATGGCGCACGCGACGCCCTGGCAGAACGGGATGTCCACGTCAGGGGGATCGCCCTTCCGATATACGCCGACGTGCATATCGGCTTGCCCTGCCGCCGACGTCTGATCCGGCTATGGCGCCACGAGCGCCCCGATGCCATCTATATCGCAACCGAAGGTCCGCTCGGCTGGTCGGCGTTGAACGCGGCTAGACACTTGGGGATCCCCGTGGTCAGCGGCTTTCACACCAACTTCGATCAATATGCCAGCAACTATCACCTCGGCTGGAGCATCCCCATCGCTCGCCGGGGATTGCGATATTTCCACAACCGCTGCGAGGCGACGCTGGTCCCCACCGCAGCGCAACAGCGAATGCTGGAAGGCAGCGGCTACCGCCGCGTCTCGGTCCTCGCCCGGGGCGTCGATGCCCAGCGCTATCGCCCCTCCCGTCGGGACGTCGAACTGAGACGCCAGTGGGGGACCGGCCCCCACCAGCCGGTGGCACTCTATGTCGGACGACTCGCCAGCGAAAAGAACATCGACCTGCTGGCCGAGACGATGGCGGCCATGCAGCGCGCCAATCCCTCGCTGGTCCAGGTGCTGGTGGGGGACGGCCCCGCTCGCAAGACGATCGCCCGGCGCCTGCCGGAAGCCATATTCACGGGTTTCGAGACCGGCGAAGCACTGGCCCGACACTATGCCAGCGCGGACATGTTCATCTTTCCCTCGCTGTCGGAGACATTCGGCAATGTGGTCCCGGAGGCCATGGCCAGCGGGTTGGCCGTGGTGGCTTTCGATCACGCGGCAGCGGGGGAGTTGATCACCGACAACGTCAACGGCCGCCTGGTGCCGCCGGGAGATTCCCAGGGCTTCGTCCAGGCCGCCAGCGAGCTGTGCCGACAGCCCGCGCTATATGCCCGGTTGGGCCGTCAGGCACACCAGCGCGTCTCCAGCCTGAGCTGGAGCCACATTGGCGATCGCTTTCTTGCGCAGCTGATTCAAGTCCAGGGGACCCAACATGCCGCCACGCACTCAACGTCTCACGTTTGAACGACTGGACCGCTTCGAAAGTCGGCTCAGCCACCGTCTGGCGGAACTGTCTCGCCACGCCCCGACACTCTGGCTTTTTCGCTGCGTCAGCAGATTGGGGGACTGGCCTGCCTGGGCGTTTCTGGCATTGCTGCAACCCCTGCTGCACGGTTATCAGGGCTGGTTGCTCGCCATTCAGTGGGGCCTGACGGCCAGTGTCGCCGCCCTGCTCTACCGTCTGCTCAAGACTCGCCTCTGCCGCGAGCGCCCCTACATCACCTTCACCACGATCCGCTGCACGATGCCCCCCGTGGACCGCTACAGTTTCCCCAGCGGCCACACCCTGCACGCGGTCATGTTCACCAGCCTGACAGCCGCGAGCAGTCCGCAGTTGCTACCCGTGGTCCTGCCTCTCGCCGGCCTGATCGCCATCTCCCGGGTGGTGCTGGGGCTTCATTACGTCAGTGACGTGATCGTGGGAGCGCTGATCGGCGCCGGTCTCGCCTGGTGCAGCAGCCTGCTGGCGCTGATGGTCTGGAGCTGAAGCGTCGTCTGCATGCCCCACAGTACCCGCTGGCAATCCATCGCCGCCTCCCCGGCGCTGATGCTGCTTCCCGATTTCGTTGCCGCCGCCGAAGCCTCCGCCATTCAACGGGTGCTCGAGCAGGAGATCCCATGGTCTTCGCCGACGCTGTCGCTCTACGGCAAACGACATGTCATTCCCCGCTCCCAATGCTGGATGGGGGATGACGGCGCGAGCTATCGCTACTCCGGCCGGACCCTCGAGCCCCGGCCTTGGCATCCGCTGGTAGAGGATTTGCGAGACCGGGTGCGAAGTGCGCTGCAGGCAGCCGATCTACCTCACGCCGACTTCAACAGCGTCCTGCTGAACCGCTACGAGAGCGGCGAGCAAAGAATGGGGTGGCACAGCGACGACGAGCCCGAGCTGGGTGAAAATCCCGTCGTCGCCTCGCTTTCGATGGGCAGTGAGCGCCCTCTTCGCTTTCGGGAGAAAACGGGTAGGCCACGTCACGCCTTCAACGTCTGGCTACCGCACGGCAGCCTCCTGCTGATGGGTCCCGGTGC
>NZ_CALFQK010000014.1:0-19852 GCF_937921195.1 uncultured Salinicola sp. | reverse complement strand
AGGGCGGAATGATCAGGGACAGGGCGGCGCCCGTGCAGACCAGGCCCGCCGCGAAGGCGCGGGAGTAGCCGTCGGCGACCATGCCGCGAATGATCAGCGGCCCGATCGCCGCCACCGACGCCGGCCCTGAGCCGCTGACCGCTCCCCAGAACAGGCAGACGACGGTGCCGACCAGCCCCATCCCACCCGGAAGACCGCCCACCAGTGTGCGGAAGAAGTTGATCATCTTCTCGGCAATGCCGGTGATACCCATGATGTTGCCGGCGAGGATGAAGAACGGAATGGCCAGCAGCGAGTACTTGGCGATGCCGGAGACGATCAGGTCACCGACCATGTCGAGGCCGAAGCCCATCACGTACATGGCGGCCATCGCGGAGAGCGCCAGGCTGAATGCCACCGGGACACGAATGAGGACCAGCACGAAGAACAGGATGATCATCTGCGTACCGGCTGAGAGGTCTAGCATGAGGCGTCTCCCGGCCGTCGGAATTCGGCGATGGCCAGCTCGAGCTGGCGGATCATCAGCATGAGGAACCCCAGCGGCACGATCAGCGTGTAGTACCACTGCGGTATCTGCAGCGCGCTGGAAACGACGCCGCTGGTGAATTGGTGGCTCAGCAGCGTCACCGTGAACAGCGTGCATAGCGCCAGGGTCGCAATGATCAACAGCGTCGACAGGACGACCAGAGCCCGCTTAAAGGAAGCGGGAACGAGGTCGTAGAACACCGTGACCGCGAGGTGCTGTCCTTTCTTCGCGGCGATCGCCGCGCCGAAGACCGTCAGCAGCACCATGCCGTTGATGATCAGCTCCTGGGTCGATGCCAGCGAGTAGTTGGTGAGATTACGTACCGCGACATTGATGAAGCCCAGTAGCGTCATGCAGAGAAACACGCAGCCGCAGATGACTTCCTCGAGATGGCGCCAGACTGATCGCATGATGTTCCACCCTCGTTCTGCCTGGACACCCGGCTACTGGCTGTCCGCTTCGCCGACCGACTGCTCGAAGGTCTGCACCAGATCCTCACCCACGCGCGCTGCCCACTGGTCGTAGACGTCGCTGGTAGCATCCCGGAAGGCCTGAAGCTGATCTTCATCCAGCGTGGTGATCTCCATGCCGTTCTGCTTCAGTGTGTCCACCCCGGTGCTCGTCTGCTCGCGGGCCAGGTTTCGCTGGTAGGCCATCGCCTGCTGGGCGGCGTCTCGTACCAGGGACTGCGTGTCGGCGTCCCAGCTGTTCCAGAGTCGTTCGCTGACGCCGACGAAGATCGGGTCGTAGGAGTAGTGCCACTCGGTGAGGTAGTCCTGCACCTCGTAGAGGCGCTGCGGCACGATGATCGATCCCACCGGGTTCTCCTGCCCATCGACCACGCCCTGCTGGAGCGCCGAAAAGGTTTCGGTCCACTGGATCTGTTGCGGGTTGGCGCCCAGCGCGTCGAACACATCGATATACATCGGTCCGGCGACGCGGATCTTCATGCCGCGCAGATCGTCGGGCGAGGATACCGGCTTGACGCTGTTGGTCAGCTCGCGGAAACCGTTCTCGCCCCAGGCGAGAATCTCGATACCTTTATCCCGGGCGATATCCTTCACGGCATCGCCCGGCTCGCCCTGGATGGCGCGATCCACCTGTTCGTAGTCGGTGAACAGATAGGGGAGCGAGAACACCGCCATCTCCGGAATCAGCGGGGTGACATTGATGGCCGAGGTGATGACGAAATCGATGTCCCCACGCCCCACCATCTCCGACTGCTTCATCTGGTCGCCGCCGGAGAGCACGGCATTGGGGAAGATGCGCACGCCGATGTCGCCATCGGAAGCCTGTGCCAGCAGCTCGTTGAATTTCTCTGCGCCTTTTTGCCAGGACGTGGCATCGGAAGTGTTGTGCGTCAGGCGATAGGTCTCCGCCTGAGCCAAGTTGGATGATAGCGCCAAGCACAGTGCGACTGCCGTCGGGATTATCGAGAGCTTCATCGTCGTTCGCCTTTAATGTTCCGCAAAGTGGAATTTTATTTCTTGTTGAGCGAAGAGTGACTGACGCCACCTGTCTGCGAAATTGGACGATGGTTGTAAATAGCGTCCAGTTATTTCCAGTTTTTCACTTCATTCGGCGTCATGACACGCTTGTTTCCCCGATGGACAGGGGCGTTGTTATCGACGTTTCGGCATTGCATGGCGCTACGACGTGGGCTTTCTTTGTTCCATAAAATGGAATGTAGTTAATATGTCGTATTGCTGAGGTGGGTGTGGGTTCACGATGCTCCGGGAGTCGGTCATGACTCGGCACCCACTTTCGAAGGATCAGGAGATCGTTATGCCAGTATTCAGACAGGCTTGGATCGTTGCGTTGGGTTGCGCCACTCTCGTGGCGTCGGCAGCAGTCAGTGCCGAAACGCTCAGGCTGTCCAGTGAAACCAGTGACTCCACCAGCCGCAATATGGGCGCCGAGCGTTTTGCGCAGCTAGTCGATGAGGCGACCAACGGTGACATGCAGGTTCGTGTATTCGGCAATGCGGTGCTGTCTGGCGGCGATCAATTGCGCCAGGCGGAAATGGTGGGGCGTGGGGACATCGACTTCGTGCTCTCGACCGCTATATCGGTGTCGCCGTTGATACCGGAAATGGCGGTCTTCTCCCTGCCTTACCTGTATCGCAACTACGACGAGGTCGATGCCACGCTCGAGGGCGAGCCGGCTCGTCGGATGGAGCAGATCATGGCAGAGCATGGTCTGGTCGTGCTCGGCTGGGGGGAGAGCGGTTTCCGCGAGCTGACCAACAGCGTCAAGCCGGTATCCTCGCCCGACGATCTGCGCGGCATGAAGGTTCGCGTTGCCGGTCCGATGTTCATCGACGTCATGGATGAGCTGGGTGCCAACCCGCAGCAGATCCAGTGGACCGAAACCTTCTCGGCGCTGCAGCAGGGTGTGGTCGATGGGCAGGAGAATCCTGTCGGCGCCATCATCGTGCCACAGCGGATTTACGAGGTTCAGACTTACCTGACCGACTGGCACTACTCATACGATCCCGCCTTCCTTGCCGTCAGTCGGGCGAAATGGGAGTCCTGGAGTCCCGATATGCAGACGACTATGCGCCAGGCCGCCGAGGAGGCGATGGCGTATCAGAAATCACTCACTCGCGAACAGACCGAGTCCGGATACGACATCCTTGTCGAGCATGGCATGAAGGTCACGCGGCTGGAGGATGCCGAGCTGGCGGCTTTTCAGCAGGCCACGCGCCAGACGTTCGATTCCTGGTCCCGGAAGGTTGGCCCTGAGCTGGTCGAAAGTTTCGAGCAAACCATAGCTGGGGTGCGTGACGCTGAATGACTCGGCATCGGGCATCGAGCCGGCCGTCATGTCCATCGGCCGGTGCACAACAGTTGCGAGGAGGCGAACATGAAGGCGTTGCTGAATGACAGGCGCGTTATGGTTGTGGGGGCCGGCTCCTGTGGTGAGGGCTGGGGGAATGGCAAGGCAGCGGCTGTGGCCTACGCCCGTGAAGGTGCTCGCGTGATCGCCGTGGATCGCGACCTGGAGGCGGCGCGCGCAACCCAGGCCTTGATTCAGGCCGAAGGGGGATTCTGCGAAACGGTAGCGGCAGACGTGAGCCGAACCGATGACATCATTGCAATGGTCGAGGCCGCGATGGGGCATCTGGGGGGTATCGATGTGCTGCACAACAACGTGGGCATTGCCATCACGGGAGGTCCCGAGGAGACGTCGGAGGAGGAGTGGGAGCGTGTCTTGCGAATCAATCAGACCAGCGTTTTTCTGATCTGCAAGCACGTACTGCCGATCATGCGCCGGCAAGGCGCGGGAAGCATCGTGAATATCTCCTCGATTGCCGCGCTGCGCTGGATCGGTTTCGCCTACTCGGCCTACACCACCTCCAAGGCGGCGATCGTCGCCTTCACCGAGAATCTGGCGGCTCAGTATGCTGCCGACGGCATCCGCGCCAACTGCATACTGCCTGGGCTCATGAACACGCCAATGATCCATGCGCCATTGACGGCGGCCTACGGTGGTGATGCCGAGGCGATGATCGAGAAGCGCAATCGCCAATGTCCCATGGGGTTCATGGGGGATGCCTGGGACGTTGCCAACGCCTCGCTGTTTCTCGCCTCCGACATGGCACGATATGTCACCGGCGTCAGCCTGAATGTCGACGGAGGGTTCTCGCTGCGCGCCGCCGTCGGATGAGCCGGACAGTCCGGCTCACCTGGTCATCTGGGCTTTTCGGATCTTCGCCTCGAGGGCCTGGGCTTCCTTTACCAGGCGCGGGCCCAGCTCGCGCTGGCGATCCGGTTGCATGCGGCTCTCGATGGCGGCAACCGAGAGAGAGCCCAGCACCCGGCCGTGACAATCACGCACCGCGGCACCGATTCCCCACGAGCCGGAAACCACCGAGCCGCGGTTGATGCCGTAACCCAGTGCGCGGCACTCGGCAATGCGGGGGCGATGATCCTCGCGCTGATCGTTGGGGAAGCGCGCAGCGCACTCCTCCGCGTTGGCCTCCAGGCACTGCTCGATCTCGTCGTCGTCCATGGCGGCGAGCATGGCGATGCCGCCGCCGCCGACCCCGAGTGGTAGCCGCGTGCCCGGTTGCAGCACATGCGTCTTGATCGGATAGCTGCCGTCCTCGCGGATCAGGCAGATCGAATGCCATTCGCTGCGCAGCGAAAAGAAGGCGCTGTCTCCAGTGTCGGCGGCGATTCGTGCCACCGGCGTCGAGGCGATCTGGCTCAGTCCATAGCGCTGGTTGGCGATCACGCCCAGTGCATAGCACTCCGGGCCGAGAAAGTACCCCTCCTCGTCGCTTCTCTCGACCATGCCTTCGGCCATGAGCGCTTGAAGCAGGCGATGTACGGTGGGTTTGGAGAGTGTCGTCTGCTGGGTGATGTAGGCGAGCGATACCCCTTTGCCCAGTTGTCCGGCGATGGCGCGAAGCACTTGCATGGTGCGATAGGTGGACTGAGCCCCCTGAATATGGCCTGAACTCATCACGTTGGTCCTCGTGTTCCATAATGTGGCCTAATTATTTGGTCGATATCATCGATTTTTATGTTGAAGGCCTGATAGTCGGCGAATAACTTGAAATAAAGCCGATTTGTTTATTCCATTTTATGGAATCAGGAGAAAACATGTCAACTCGAGCGCGGATAGTCGGTTGGTCGCATCTTCCCTTCGGGAAACGTACCGAGCCGGACACGGAAGCGATGATCGGCCAGGTCGTGAAGGACGTTCTGCAGCATGGAGGCGTGCCGGCAGCCGATGTCGACGCCATCTACCTGGGGGTCATGAACAACGGATTCTCCAAACAGGATTTCCAGGCCGCCCTGGTGGCGATGGCGGACGACGAGCTCATGCACACGCCGGCGACACGGCTCGAGAACGCTTGCGCCACCGGCTCCGCCGCCCTGCATGCGGGGCTGGATTTCATCGAATCCGGCCGTGGCAGAATCGCCCTGGTGGTAGGGGCGGAGAAAATGACGTCACTGCCGACCTCGGAGGTCGGCGACGTCCTGCTGGGTGCCAGCTATCGCAAGGAAGAGATGACCGCAGGCGGCTTTCCTGGTGTCTTCGCGAGCATCGCGGATGAGTATTTTCGTCGCTACGGCGACCGGCGCGAGGAACTGGCGCTCATCGCTGCCAAGAACCACCGCAACGGCGTTGCCAATCCTTTCGCCCATGTGCGCAAGGATCTGGGGTTCGAGTTCTGCCATACCGTCAGCGACAACAATCCCATCGTGGCCGATCCGTTGCGCCGTACCGATTGTTCGCTGGTCTCCGACGGTGCCGCGGCGATCCTGCTCGCCGACGAGGAGACGGCGCTGACGCTGGAGCGGGCCATCGCTTTCCGTTCCCGGGTTCAGAAAAACGACATCATGGCCTTGAGTCGCCGTGATCCCCTGGCGTTTACCGGTGCGGCCGGCGCCTGGCGCGCGGCATTGGAGAGTGCCCGGATTACCCTCGATGACCTCGATGTCGTGGAAACCCATGACTGTTTCACGATCGCCGAATTGATCGAGTACGAAGCCATGGGGCTGACGGCTCCCGGTGAAGGCCATCGTGCCATTCGCGAGGGCTGGACTTACAAGGATGGCCGGCTGCCGGTCAACCCTTCCGGCGGGCTCAAGGCCAAGGGCCATCCCGTGGGGGCTACCGGCGTCTCGATGCACGTGATGGCCTGCATGCAGCTGATGGGTGAGGCCGGCGACATGCAAATCCCCGGTGCCAATCTGGCCGGCGTGTTCAACATGGGCGGAGCCGCCGTGGCGAACTACGTCAGCGTCATGGAGCGCAGCCGATGAGCGGGGCGGTACGACAGCCGGCAGGCGGCATCGTGCCGGTCAGCAAGCGAGTGATGAACCTCGCCAACTTCCTGAGCCAGGCGATGCGGCGATATCCCGATGCGCCGGCCTTGGCGATGGGCGAAGCCTCTCTGTCATGGCGCGAGCTGGATCGGCGCGTCAGCGCGCTGGCGCTGGCGCTGAAAGCACGGGGCCTGGGCAAAGGAGATCGATTGCTGGTCCATAGCCGTAACGGTTTCGAGATGGTGGAGACCCAACTGGCGGCGTTTCGGCTGGGGGCGGTGTGGGCACCGGCGAACTTTCGGATCTCCCCCGGCGAGGCCCAGTGGCTTGCCGAATTGACCGAAGCCAGGATCCTTGTCATCGGGGCGGAATTCGAGCGCCACTACGAGGCCATTCGCGACATCGGCCCGGGTCTCACCTTTACCGTAAGAATTGGGGAGGGGACGTTCGGCGATGCCGCATACGACGACTTCCTGCGCGAGTACGAGGGTCAGGCGTGCGCCAACGCCGACGTGGAGCACGATGACCCCTGCTGGTTCTTCTTCACCTCGGGCACGACGGGAAAATCTAAGGCGGCGGTGCTGACGCATGGCCAGATGGGGTTCATCACCACCAATCACCTCTGCGATCTCATGCCCGGCACGGATCAGGCGACCGATGCCAGTCTGGTCGTGGCACCGCTGTCCCACGGCTCGGGAATACACTACCTCACCCAACTGGCGCGTGGGGTCAAGACCGTGTTGCCCACGGCCAGTGGCTTCGATGGCGACGAGATCTGGCGTCTGATCGAGACGCATCGCATCACCAACCTGTTCACCGTGCCGACCATCGTCAAGATGCTGGTCGAGGATCCCGCCTGCGAGCGCTACGACCATTCATCGCTGCGCTACGTCATCTATGCCGGCGCGCCGATGTATCGCGCCGATCAGAAACGGGCGCTCGAGCGGCTCGGCAAGGTGCTGGTGCAGTATTACGGCCTGGGCGAGGTCACTGGAAACATCACCGTGCTGCCACCGAGCCTCCATAGCGCCGATGACGGCGGCTTCAAGATCGGCACCTGCGGCTACGACAGAACCGCCATGCAGGTTTCCGTGCAGGATGACGAAGGGCGTGAACTGCCACCCCATGAAACGGGGGAGATCTGTGTCTGTGGCCTCGGTGTCTTCGCCGGCTACTACGCCAATCCGGAAGCCAATGCGAAGTCGTTCCGCCATGGCTGGTTCCGTACCGGCGACCTGGGGCATCTCGATGAAGAGGGATTTCTCTATATCACCGGGCGCGCTTCCGACATGTTCATTTCGGGGGGCTCCAACATCTATCCGCGGGAGATCGAGGAGAAGATGCTGACCCATCCCGGGATTCGGGAAGTGGCGATCGTCGGGATGCCGGACGAGCAGTGGGGGGAGGTCGGCGTCGCGGCGGTGGTGCCGTCCGAGGGTAGCCAACTGGACGTGGAAGCGCTGCAGGCTTGGGTCAAGGAGCGAGTCTCGAGCTACAAGGTGCCGCGCCGTTATCACCTCTTCGAGGCGTTGCCGAAATCCAACTACGGCAAGATCACCAAGAAGATCATCCGGCAAGCCATCGAGGATCGGGAGGCACGCTCATGAGCCCCACGCTGCAGTCCGGTTATCACCGGCCCCGCATGCTGCGCCATGTCGGTCGCTTCAGTCCGGTGCGGATCCAGAGCATGCACTATCAAAGCGGCCGTCATATCCGGCTGCTGCTCCAGCCTGGGCGCTCGCTCTACGACGCGCTGGTCCGGCCGTTGCAGGCCATCGGCGTCACCAGCGCATCGACCACCATCCTGGGTGGCCACTTCGATCATCTCGAGTACTGCGTCGCGCCTCCCGACCCGAGCGGCAAGGCCGTCATCGCCTACTCCAGCCCCATCGACGCGGGGGCGTCGTTCATGGTGTTCGGCAATGCCACCCTGGGCAAGGACATGGAAGGGCGGCCCCTGGTCCATTGCCACGCTTCCGTTCGCGTCGAGGACGGCAGCGTCAAGGGCGGCCATATCGTGCCTCAGGCATCGATCATCGGCGCCACGCCGATTTCCGTGCTGCTCACGGCGCTCGAAGGGTTCGAGCTGCGCCAGGCGTTCGACGACGAGACCAACATTCCCTTGTTGAAGCCGTTCAAGGAGTCGTGACATGTCGACTACGGAGACGACGCGAGTCGTGATCACAGAATCGGGGCGGATGGGGCGCGTGGCCTACGCCCGCATTGCGCCGAACGAGGACCTCGTCCAGGGCGTCGAGAAGATGTGCCTGGCCGAGGGGTTCCGGAACGCCTTCGTGCGAGGCGGACTGGGGAGTCTGGTCGACGCCAGCCTGGGCACGCGCGATGGTGGCTATCAGCAGATATCCGGTCCGGCGGTGGAGGTGGTCAGTATCGCCGGTGAGGTCCGCTCCGGAGCCGACGGCGTTCCCGTCGCCTCGCTGGCGGGTATCGTCGCGGACACCGACGGCAACGTCTACGGCGGGCCCTTCCTGGCCGGCTGGAATCCCGTCTGCATGACCTTCGAGGTGACGCTGGAGGAGTGGATACCCGACGGTGAAGAGCCGGCTTGAGTGTCAGGGGCGGGTCGCGAATCGAAAGCTCACGAGGATGGCGCTATGCAAGACGCAGTGGTGGTGACCGGAGGGGCCTCCGGTATCGGTTTGGCCGTGGCAAGAACGTTGAAGACGCGGGGATTGGCGGTATGCCTCATCGATCGCTCCGAAGCCGGCCTGGCGGAAGCCTGCGCCGGGCTGGACGCACCATCGTGCGATGGCGTCGCGTGCGACGTCACCGACGAGGCGGCCATCGAAGCGGCCATCGCGGCCTTGTCCGAGCGCTACCGACTGGTCGGCGTCGTCAATTGCGCCGGTATCGGCATCGACAAGTCGACCATCGAAACGGGCGTCGAGGAGTTCCGCAGGATACTCGACGTCAACGTGGTCGGATCCTTCGTGGTATCGCGCGAGCTGGCCCGCTACTGGACGACGCGAGGGCTCGCCGGGAGCATCGTCAATATTTCGTCGGTCTCGGGCCTCTGCGGCAACAAGGGGCGCAGCGCCTATGGCGCCTCCAAGGCCGGGCAGGATGCGCTGACCCGCGTGATGGCGTGCGAATTGGGCTCGCGGGGGATCCGCGTCAACTCCGTGGCCCCCGGGCCGATAGACACCCCGCTGGCGCGCGCCATCCATACCGACGAAGTGCGCGACCAGTGGCATCAGCGCGTCTCCCTGAATCGATACGGCCAGCCCGATGAAGTCGCCAATGCGGTGGCGTTCCTGCTCTCCGACGAGGCTTCCTACGTCACTGGGCAGGTCCTGGCCGTCGATGGCGGGTTCGTCACCGCGGGGTTAAGAGCCTAGCTGTACCGAAGCCGGGCCGGTTCCAGCACCGCCGCCGGCTCTCCTTTCCTGGACATGGGGTGACGGCCCTTCATCACGACATCACTCCTGCAGCGTCGCCTCGACCAGCTTCCGCATCGCCTGCTGGAGCGGTTCGACGGCGGGGCAGTCGGCGACGCCGTGGCGCTGGGCGATCCACGCCGGGTCGTTGTAGCCGAGCCAGGTCTGGCCATCCGCATCCTGCCAGACCAGCGCCTTCATTGGCAGGTCGATCCCGGCGGTCGGAGCGCACTGCATCAGCGGCGTGCCACCCTTGGGATCGCCGAAGATGATCACTTCGTTGGGCAGCAGCGCCATGCTGCGAGACATCGCGCCCTGGCGGTGATCGACCCGGGCGAATACGGTCATGCCGCTGGTGCGCGCCTGTTCGGCGAAGCGGATGGCGGTTTCGTGCACGCCGGCGTCGCTCCTGGCGACGATCATGCCGGGAACGGATGGCGTCGTCTCCTGTGCGGATTCGGCCGGCGGTGTCGACTGCGCCGATACGCCGGCGGTGAAACCCAGCAGGCCGGCGGTGATCAGCGCGAGGCGCAGTTGGCGGAAGAACGGTCGGGGCATGTGTCGTCTCCGGGTCGAGGATGTCGTTCGGTGGTGTCGCTCGAGAATGTCGCTCGAGCATGCGTGTTCAGCGTGTCGATCAGTGATGCGCCACACCCTGGTCCCCGGTCAGCGCCGCTTCGGCCAGATCGACCTCGCGGACCAGCTTGCGCAGAACATTGTCGTTGATACGGTCGCGCTGGCGCAGCTTGTAGTACTGGCGCCGCTCGGCGCGCAGCGCCTCCAGGCGGGTGTCGCGCTCCAACTGGCGGGAGGTGGCGAGCTGCGGCGTGGCGGTGTCGGCGGAGTGCAGGTTCAGACGCTCCCGGTAGTAGCTCATCAACTGGGAGCTGATGTCGTTGAACGCCATGATCGTCTCGTCGTTGGTCTTGTTGCGGGCGAACTCGCCGGTGCGATCGTGATGGTAGCGTTCGATGCGGTAGATGGCGGCCTCGGCACCGGCGATGCGCGCCTTGCGCTCCTCCTCGAATTCATGGGTGTCGTTGGGGAGTTTGAGGTTTCGCAGTACCAGCGGCAAGCCGATGCTGCCGGTGATCAGCGTGAACAGGATCACGCCGGTCGCCAGGAAGATCATCAACTCCCGCGCCGGGAAGTCGGTGCCGTCGTTCATCAGGTGCGGCAGTGACAGCGCCGCCGCCAGGGTGATCGTGCCGCGGATACCGGCCAGCGTCGCCGCCAGCATCAGCTTCACCGGAATCTGCCCGGTGCTTGCCGGCGGGGGGAGGCGCGGCTGACGCTTGATGAAGCCCATCACTCTCGACAGCCCCCGCCCGATGGCGCTGGCGAGCCAGATCCAGATGAAGCGCGAGGCGAGCAGGGCGATCGAGATCGCCGCCACGTAGCCCAGCAGGCGCAGGAATTCGTAGTCGCCGATATCGTGCAGCGAATGGTCCAGCGCCCCGCTGATGATCGCCGGCAGCTGGAACCCCAGCAGCAAAAAGACCAGCGCGTTGAGGACGAATTCGAGCATCTCCCACACCGCCTGGGTCTGCATGCGGGTGTGGAGCTGGCCGACGCGCTTGATGTCGGCACGATTCATCACCATGCCCGCGGCCACGGCGGAGAGGATGCCGGACATGCCGAGATGTTCGGCCAGCAGGTAGGCGGCGAAGGGGAGCAGCAGCACCAGCAGGATGACCTGGACCGTGGTGGCCTCGCCCAGATGGCGTTCGATCAGCCGCGTGCGCAGGACATTGAAGCCGAAGGCCAGCAGCCCGCCCACCACCAGGCCGCCGATCGAGATCAGCAGGAAGCTCCCGGCCGCGTCGGTCAGCGAGAAGGTGCCGGTCAGCGCCGCCGCGACGGCGAACTTGAACGCCACCAGGCCGGAGGCGTCGTTCATCAACGACTCCCCCTCGAGGATTCGCATCAAGCGCGGCGGCACCGGCAGGCGGCCGGAGATCGACGATACCGCCACCGCATCGGTGGGGGAGAGGATCGCCGCCAGGGCAAAGCAGATCGCCAGCGGCAGCGCCGGGAACAGGAGATGGATGAAGTAGCCGACCCCGACCACCGTGAACAGCACCAGCCCCAGCGCCAGGGCCAGGATCGGCCCGCGCAGGATCATGAACTCGCGCTGGGGGAAGCGCCGGGCATCGGAAAACAGCAGTGGCGCGATGAACAGCAGCAGGAATATCTCCGGCTCGAGCTCGACGTGCAGGCCCGACGCCGGCCATGCCAGCAGGGCGCCGAGAAATATCTGTACCAGCGGTGTCGGGAGGGCGGGAACGAACCGGGTAACGACCCCGGTCGCCGAGGCAACCAGCAGCAGAATCAGAACCAGAAATAGCGTATTCATCGACCCCGATCGACCGGTAGAAATTCGTCAGCCGAAGAGCTTAGCGGAAGTCGAATGCTTTAGGGCGCCGTGCGACAAAATTTTCTGGCGATGCATTGGGCGGGATCGGGATGAGCTGTCTATGCTGTTGTCGATGGGCGGCCCTGGGGTCCTGACAACGCCGGCTGCCCGATCACTCCGTGACGAAACGCTTGTCCCGCTGGCTCGCGACGCAGCCGGCGATCATCGACGATGTACGCGCTCCCGTGATCCTGTCTCCCAGGTCATCGCTTCGTTGCGCGGCATCATCGCTCGAGACGACGAGCCGCGGCGAGGCGCAGTGACGCGCCTGACACCCGCGGCTCTCCAAATTCAGATGAGGAGCCGGCATGATGGACGATTCCGCGCATTCCCCCCACCCCTCCGACGAGACCGTCAGGCTCGATTTCACGCTCAATGGCGAGCCCCGCACGATCGAGGTCGCGCCCAATGCGGTACTGCTCGATGTGCTGCGCGAGCAGCTCGGGCTCGGCGGCACCAAGAAGGGCTGCGATCACGGCCAGTGCGGCGCCTGCACCGTGCATGTCGATGGCCAGGCGATGAACTCGTGTCTGCGCCTCGCCGTGATGTGTGAAGGCCAGCAGGTGACCACGGTGGAAGGGCTCGCCCGCGACGGCGAACTCCATCCCGTGCAGCAGAATTTCCTCGAGTGCGACGCCTACCAGTGCGGTTACTGCACGCCGGGGCAGATGATGTCCGCCACCGCCTTGCTCGCGGACGAGCGCATCGGCACCGACGACGCCTCCGTGAAAGAGGCGATGAGCGGCAATATCTGCCGCTGCGGGGCCTACAAGAACATCGTCGAAGCGATCCAGAAATCTCGCGCGCAGTTGGGCCACGATGCCGCGCGCAAGGAGGGAGCGGCATGAGAACCTTCGCCTACTCCCGCGCCGATAGCGTCGATCATGCCGCTCATAGAACGATGCCCGACGCGGCCTTCGTCGCCGGTGGCACCACGCTGCTGGACCTGATCAAGCTCGACGTACTGAAGCCGGAAAACGTGGTCGACATCAACGCGCTGCCGCTCAAGCGGGTCGAGCGGCTCGACGACGGCCGGCTCAGGATCGGGGCGCTGGTCACCAATACCGACCTGGCCCACCATCCCGAGGTCAAGTCGCACTATCCGGTGCTCTCCGAAGCGCTGCTGGCGGGGGCCTCGACCCAGCTGCGCAACATGGCGACCACCGCCGGCAACGTGATGCAGCGCACCCGCTGCCCCTACTATCGCGACCCGGCGGCCAGGTGCAATCGGCGCGAGCCGGGCAGCGGCTGCGACGCCATGGACGGCATCAACCGCATGCATGCCGTGCTCGGCGGCAGCGACGCCTGTATCGCCGTGCATCCGTCGGACATGTGCGTCGGTATCGCCGCCATCGGCGCAACGTTGACGCTGCAGGGGCCCGACGGTGAACGGGAGGTCGACTTCGCCGACTTCCACCGCCTGCCGGGCGACACGCCGCACATCGAGCATGATCTGGCAAATGGTGAACTGATCACCGCGATCACCCTGGACGCACCGCTGGAAAACGCCCGTTCGCACTACCTGAAGCTGCGTGACCGCGCTTCCTACGAGTTCGCGCTTGCCTCCTGCGCCGCCCAGGTGGTGCTCGACGGCGACACGATTCGGGAAGCGCGCCTCGCGCTCGGCGGGGTCGCTACCAAACCGTGGCGCTGCAGCGATGCCGAGGCGGCGCTGGTCGGCCAGAGCGCCGACAAGGCGAGCTTCGAGCGCGCCGCCGACATCGCCCTGAAGGATGCCCAGGCGCGTGAGCACAACGGCTACAAGATTCCCCTGGCGCGTCAGGCGATCGTGCGCGCGCTGCGCAACGCGGCCCGTGGCGAGACGCCGGCGAGCGAGACACAGGAGAGCCAGGCATGAACGACATGACCCAACCCGACTTCGACAAGCCCCGCGTCGTCGGCCAGCGCACCCCGCGCATCGACGGCGAATTCAAGCTCACCGGCCGCGCCGGCTACACCGGCGAACTCCACGTCGACGGCATGCTCTACGGCTACCCGGTGCCGGCCACCATCGCCAACGGCGTGCTCGAATCCCTCGATCTCGACGCCGCCCGCGCGATGCCGGGCGTGGTGGACATCTTCCACCATGGCCACTTCGAGGCGCTGCACCGCTCGCCCAACTCCATGGCCCATGGCGACATGGTCAACGAGGTGCGCCTGCCGTTCGAGGATGAGCGCATCTACTACCACGGCCAGTACGTGGCACTGGTCGTCGCCGAGACCTTCGAGCAGGCGCGGGCCGCGGCCCAGCGCGTGGTTGCCCGTTATCGGGAAGAGCGCGGCGCCGTCGTCGGGCTGCTGCAGACCGATGCCGAGGGCACGCTGCAGGAGAGTGCCGGCAGCTCCCGGGGCGACCCGGAAGCGGCATTCGGCGGCGCCGAGGTCAAGGTCGACTCGACCTACCACATCGCCGCCGAAAGCCACCTGCAGATGGAGATGCACGCCACCCTCGCCGAGTGGCGCGACGCGGGCAAGCGCCTGGTGGTGCACGAATCGACCCAGGGCGTCTTCTTCCAGCGCAACGCCATGGCGCGGGTCTTCGGGCTCGCCCAGGAGAACCTCGAGGTGATCTCCCACTACATCGGCTCCGGATTCGGCAACAAGCTGTTCATGTGGCCCCACTCGGTCGCCACCGCCGTGGCGGCGCGGATGACCGGCCGCCCGGTGAAGGTCGTGCTGCCGCGCCAGCAGGACATGACCGGCGGTGGCAATCGGCCCGCCTCGCGTCAGCGCATCCGCCTGGGTGCCGATCGCAGCGGCAAGCTCACCTCGGTGATCCACGACAGCACCACCGAGACCTCGCTGGTGCACCAGTACGTCGATACCTGCGGCAGCGCCACGCCGAGCTTCTACGCCTGCGACAACGTCTCGACCAGCCAGCGCGTGCTCGAGGTGAATCACGGCACGCCGTGCCCGATGCGAGCACCGGGCGAGGTCTCGGGCATCTTCGCGCTGGAGACCGCCATGGACGAGCTGGCGGTGGAGCTGGGGATGGATCCGGTGGAGCTGCGGTTGAAGAACAACGCCGAGCAGGACCCGGCGAGCGGTCTACCGTGGTCGAGCAAGCATCTCGACGAGTGCCTGACCAGCGCCGCCAGGCGCTTCGGCTGGGAGCAGCGCAACCCGGCCATCGGCTCGATGCGCGACGGTGACGAGATCATCGGCTACGGCATGGCCTCCTGCACCTGGTCCGCCGGGCGTCAGCCCTGCGAGGCGCGGGTCGAGCTGCGCGCCGACGGCTCGCTGTTCGCCGCCTGCGGCACCCAGGACATCGGTACCGGTACCTACACCATCGTCGCCCAGGCCGTCGCCGAACTCACCGGCGCCGAGCTCTCGCGAATCGAGGTCAAGCTGGGCGAGACCAGCCTGCCGGCGGGGCCGCTCTCCGGTGGCTCCATGGCGACGGCGACGGTGCTGCCCGCCGTGGCGGCGGCGGCGCGCGACGCGCTGGATGCGCTCAAGGAAGTGGCAGTCGGCAGCGGCGGGGCATTCGAAGGCAGCGACGCCGATTCGCTCTCCGCACAAGCGGGTGGACTCACCGACGGCAAGCGCCGCGTGAGCTTCGAGGAGATCCTCGGGACCAGCAAGCTTTCGAGCGTCAACGGTCAGGGCAGCGCCGCCCCCGGCAGCGAGCGCAGCGAGTACGCTTTCCGCTCCTTCGGCGCCCACTTCGTCGAGGTCCGTATCGATCCGGAAATCTCTCGAGTGCGCGTGGCGCGGGTGGTCTCCTCGATCGACATCGGCCGGGCGATCAACCCGCCGACGGCGCGCAACCAGGTCGAGGGCGGCATCGTCATGGGGGTCGGCATGGGCCTGCTCGAGAAGCTCGACTACGACCCGCGGGATGCGCGTCTCATCAACGCCAACGTGGCCGACTACATCGTCCCGACGCACGCCGATGCGCCGGAGATCGACGTCGAGCTGCTCGACTACCCGGACTTCAAGCACAACGAGTTCGGCGGTCGTGGCGTTGGCGAGATCGGGTTGACCGGCGTTGCGCCGGCGATCTCCAACGCGCTCTACCACGCCACCGGCAAGCGCCATCGTGACTTGCCGATCACCATCGAGGCGCTACTGGCCTCGTCGTGAGGGGCGGCCCTGGACGCCATGCAGGAAAAGGTCGACACAGCGTGTCACCCGATCCTCGATCGCCGCCCGGGAGGGCGGCGACTCCAGTTGCAGTACGCGAATGAGATGCCACTCGCCCAGCAACATGCCGAGAAAGGCGCCGGCGAGTTCGACGGTATCGCACGCCGGCATCAGTTGCCTCTGCACCTGGCGCTCGAAGTAGTCCGCCAGGGCGAGCCGGACACGACCGGGGCCGCCATCGAAGAACAGCCGGGCCAGTTGCGACTGGCGGGGGCTCTCGGCTACCACTTCGCGGTAGATGCCCAGGGTTTCCTCGTCCATGACCTTGACCAGCAGCTCGATGCCGAGACGCTGCAGCGCCGCCTCGATGGTCAGTTCGTCGACACCGTCGTCGGTCAGCGTGCCGTAGATATGATGGGAACGGCGTTCGATCATGGCCTGGAACAGGCCTTCCTTGTTGCCGAAGTGGCGATAGAGAGTGGAGAGCGAGCCGCCGGCGCGACCGACGATGTCGTTGACGCTGACCTGCCCGTAGCCGCGCTCGAGAAACAGTTGCTGTGCCGCGTCGAGCAGTGCGTCCCGACGCTGACGGCCCCGCTCGGTCGTCGGGGGGGAATCTTTGGGAAGTGACGGCGACATGGCTTTCTCTCGTGTCGGCAACGCCGGATTTTTCGATACGACGCGGTGGCGTTTTCAATAAGATAGTGTAGTCTACACTACACATTGAATGGGCGCGCACTTCTGGCAGGAAAATAGGCTCGGCATGAAGATCAAAAAGAAACTCTACACGGCAGTCGTGATACTGGTCGCGCTGGCGGTGGCGCTCGTCTTCGCGTGGCACTGGTGGCAGACCGGACGCTTCTTCATCGAGACCGACAACGCCTACGTGCACACCGATAGCGTCGCGGTGCGTGCGGAGATCAGCGCGCGCGTGACCGAAGTGGCGGTGGACGACAACCAGCGGGTGAAGCAGGGCGACCTGCTGGTTCAGCTCGACGATCGGGATACTCGCAGCCAGTTGGCCCAGGCCCAGGCGCAACTGGCCGTCAGCTCGGCCAACGTGACCCAGGCGCAGCGTCAGGTCGAGCTCGATCGGGCCAGTATCGACGAAGCCCAGGCCCAGGTGACCGCAGCCCAGTCCGACGTCGCCCAGGCGCGCCAGCATCTCGAACGCTCGCAGTCGCTGGCGGCGAACAACTACGCCTCGCGCCAGCAGTTGCAGGACGATCAGGCGTCGCTGCGGGTCGCCCAGGCGACGCTGGCGGCGCGCCAGGCGAGCGTCGAGTCGGCCAAACGGCGGCTGTCGGCCGACCAGGCCTCCATCGACAGCGCCAAGGCCAACCGGGACGCCGCCGAAGCGGACATCGAATACAACCAGAGCCAGCTCGCCAAGACGCATATCGTCGCCCGGCGCGACGGCGTCATCGGCAATCTGACCGTCGAGCCCGGCGATCTCGCCCAGCCGTCGCTCACCCTGATGCAACTGGTCCCGGTCTCCAGCGCCTACGTGGTCGCCAACTACAAGGAGACCGAGATCGAGCGCATGCGCGTGGGCCAGCCGGTGACACTGGCGGTGGATGCCTACCCGGATATCGACTTCACCGGCAAGGTCGACAGCGTGGCGCCGGCCACCGGCACCCAGTTCAGCCTGCTGCCCCAGGACAACGCCACCGGCAACTTCAACAAGATCGTCCAGCGCGTGCCGGTCAAGATCCGGGTCACCGGGCCCAAGGACCAGCTTTGGCGGCTGCAGTCCGGTCTCTCGGTGGTGCCTTCGGTGGATACCCGCGAGGTCGATGGCCAGGCGATCTACTTCGATCCCGGCCCCGACCTGGACGACGGGCCGCAGTCGTGACGCTGCCACGTGAGTGCATGGCATGAGTGAAGTGGCGGCACCAGGCGGCGCCGGCCCCCAGGAGATGCCGTCCTGGCACTACCGCTTCGGTTTCATCGCGGCGGTGTTCGGCATGTTCATGGCGATCCTGGACATCCAGATCGTCGCCAGCTCGCTGAACGAGATCCAGGCCGGCGTCTCGGCCTCGAGCGACGAGATATCCTGGATCCAGACCTCCTACCTGGTCGCCGAGATCATCATGATCCCGCTCTCCGGCGTGCTGATGCGCTGGCTGTCGACGCGGGTGGCTTTCGTCATCTCCTGTGCCGGTTTCACTTTGGCCAGCCTCGGCTGTGCGCTGGCCAACAGTATCGAACAGCTGATCGTGCTGCGCGCCATCCAGGGCTTCATGGGGGGCGCGATGATCCCGATCACCCAGGCAATCAGCTTCTCGCTGTTCCCGCGTCGCGCCATGGGGGCCGTCCAGGGTGTGATCGGCATGGTAGTGACCATGGCGCCGTCGATCGGGCCCACCGTGGGGGGCTATGTCACCGAACTGTTCAGCTGGCACTGGCTGTTCCTGGCCAACGTGGTGCCGGGAATCCTGGTCACGCTGGCGGCGTGGCGCTTCCTCGATATCGACGAAGGCGATGCGAGCGTGGCCAAGCGGCTCGACTTTCGCGGCCTGATCCTGATCGCGCTGTTTCTCGGCAGCCTCGAGTTCGTGCTCGAGGAGGGGCCCGGTGACGACTGGTTCGCCAGCGAGCTGATCGTGTGGATGACGCTGCTCTGCGTCGCTTCCTGCATCGGCTTCTTCTGGCGGGTTTTCACCTACCATTCGCCGATCGTGGATCTCCACGCCTTCCGCAATCTCAATTTCTCGATCGGCACGGGACTCGTGTTCGTGGTGGGGATCGCGATGTACGGCCTGGTCTACCTGATGCCGCTGTTCCTGGGCGGGGTCAGAGGGTACTCGAGCCTGCAGATCGGCGAGGTGATGTTCGTCACCGGCGTGGCGATGTTCTTCACCGCCCCGATCGTGGGGCGTCTGACCAACTCGGTGGACCTGCGGGTACTGCTGTTCTTCGGCCTGACGCTGATCGGCATCGGGACGGCGATGAACAACAACCTGACCAGCGAGTCGGGCTTCTGGGAGTTCTTCTGGCCGCAGATCGTGCGCGGCGTTGGCATGATCCTGTGCATCATCCCGGCTTCGCGGATCGCGCTGGGCACGCTGCCGCCGCAGGAGCTGGGCAACGCCGCCGGACTCTTCAGCGTGATGCGCAACCTCGGCGGCGCGGTGGGCCTGGCGATGCTCGACACCGTGCGCGACTGGCGCGAGGACTATCACTGGAACCAGCTGATCCCTGCGCTCAACGAGGGGCGAGTTGTGGTTCAGCAGCAGATCGAAAACTACCAGGCGATGCTGATCGGCCATGTCGCCGATCCTTACCACAGCGCGGTGGCTCTGCTCGGTCAGCGCTTCGGCATCCAGGCCCAGGTGCTCGCCTACAACGACATCTTCCTGTGGCTGGGCTGCATCTACCTGCTGTGCGTGCCGCTGGTGTTCCTGCTCAAGAAGATCGAGCATTGAGCCGGCTGCGCCGGAGCCGCACCTGAGCTTCGCTCGGAGCTGTAAGCGAAAAGCTGGAAGAGCGGCACTTCGTGCCTGGAAGAGGAAAGTCGGAAGAAAAAGCCAGATCAAAGACGAAAACCGGTTGCTTTGTTTTATGGTGATGGTTTGGTCTTCCGTCTTCCGTCTTCCGTCTTCCGTCTTCCGTCTTCCGTCTTCCGTCTTCCGTCTTC
>NZ_CALFQK010000013.1:0-52067 GCF_937921195.1 uncultured Salinicola sp. | reverse complement strand
ATCATCCGCGAGGTCGCGGCCGAGTTCGGCAACCCGGTGATGCTCTACTCCATCGGCAAGGACTCCTCGGTGATGCTGCACCTGGCCCGCAAGGCGTTCCATCCCGGTCCGCCGCCGTTCCCGCTGATGCACGTCAACACCACCTGGAAGTTCAAGGAGATGATCGAGTTCCGCGACAAGATGGCCGCGGAGGTCGGCATGGAGCTGATCGAGCACATCAACGAGGAGGGGCGGGCCGCCGGCATCAACCCCTTCGACCACGGCAGCGCCAAGTACACCGACATCATGAAGACCCAGTCGCTCAAGATGGCGCTGGACAAGTACGGCTTCGATGCCGCCTTCGGTGGCGCGCGGCGCGACGAGGAAGCCTCCCGTGCCAAGGAGCGGGTCTACTCCTTCCGCGACAAGCACCACCGCTGGGATCCCAAGAACCAGCGCCCGGAGCTGTGGAACCTCTACAACGGCAAGGTCAACAAGGGCGAATCGATCCGCGTCTTCCCGCTCTCCAACTGGACCGAGCTGGATATCTGGCAGTACATCTACCTCGAATCGATCCCCATCGTCCCGCTCTACTACTCCGCGCCGCGCCCGGTGGTCGAGCGCGACGGCATGCTGGTGATGGTGGACGACGAGCGCCTGCCGCTGGAGCCCGGCGAAGTGCCCGAAGAGAAGTGGGTGCGCTTCCGCACGCTCGGCTGCTACCCGCTCACCGGCGCGGTGGAATCGAAAGCCGCCACGCTGCCCGAGATCATCCAGGAGATGCTGCTGACGCGCACCTCCGAGCGCTCCGGCCGCGCCATCGACCGGGATCAGGTGGGCAGCATGGAGAAGAAGAAGCGGGAGGGGTACTTCTAATTCGCCTCAGGCGAATTAGAAAGCTGGAAGCCGGAAGAGAAACCAGCTGTAAGCCATAAGCTTTAAGCTGTAAGAAAAATCAAAAGCCAAAACCTTTTGATTCTGCAGGTAAAAGCGCTTTTCGTTAGCTTACGGCTGGGAGTGGAAGCATGAATTTTGAAAGATTGCAGGTTTGGAAACGCTCGGCACGCTTGTCAGCTGAGCTCTATAAGACCTTTTCCGCCCTGCGTGATTTTGGCTTTCGGGACCAGGTCACACGTTCAGGACTTTCCATTCCTAGCAATATTGCTGAGGGCATGAGCCGGTATACGAGCAAGGACAAACGCCACTTCCTGATCGTTGCCAGAGGCTCTTGTGCCGAGTTGCGTACTCAGGTCTATATCGGCATGGAAATCGGCTATATCGAACATCAGCAAGGCCAGCGATGGTTACAGGAAACCCGAGAGATATCTTCGATGCTCAACGGGTTGATAGTCACTCTGGATAACGAATGAATCTAGAGCTGGAAGCGGCGGGCTGTGGGGGGACTTACAGCTTACAGCTTACAGCTTACAGCTAGCGGGGTTGCCCAATGTCACACACATCGAATCTGATCGCCGACAATATCAGCGAGTACCTGAAGGAGCACGAGCAAAAAGACCTGCTGCGCTTCATCACCTGCGGTAGCGTCGACGACGGCAAGTCGACGCTGATCGGGCGGCTGCTGCACGACTCCAAGATGATCTACGAGGATCAGCTGGCGGCGATTACCCAGGCATCCAAGACCAGCGGGACGACCGGCGACAAGGTGGACCTGGCGCTGCTGGTGGATGGGCTGCAGTCGGAGCGGGAGCAGGGCATCACCATCGATGTCGCCTACCGGTTCTTCTCCACCGACAAGCGCAAGTTCATCATTGCCGATACGCCGGGCCACGAGCAGTACACCCGCAACATGGCCACCGGGGCCTCGACGGCGAGCCTGGCGATCATCCTGATCGATGCCCGTCACGGCGTGCAGGTGCAGACCCGACGTCACAGTTTCATCGCCGACCTGCTGGGGATCCAGCATCTGGTGATCGCGGTCAACAAGATGGACCTGGTCGACTACTCCCAGGCCCGCTTCGACGAGATCGTCGCCGACTATCGCGAGTTCGCCGAAAAGCTCGACGCCAGGGACATTCGTTTCGTCCCCATGTCGGCACTCGACGGTGACAACGTCGTCAATCGCAGCGAGAAGATGGCGTGGTACCAGGTCGACGGTCGGCCCGGGCCTGCCATGCTCGAACTGCTGGAGAGCGTCGAGGTCGCCCATGACTCGAACCTCTCCGACCTGCGCCTGCCGGTGCAGTACGTCAACCGCCCGAACCTCGATTTTCGCGGCTACTGCGGCACGCTCGAGGCCGGCATCCTGCGCCCCGGGCAGGCGGTCAAGGCGCTGCCGTCGGGCAAGCGCTCCACCGTCGAGCGTATCGTCACCTTCGACGGCGACCTGGAGGAGGCCTATCCCGGTCAGGCGATCACCGTGACGCTGCAAGACGAGATCGACATCTCCCGCGGCGACTGGCTGGTCGCCGCGGACGCCGAGGTCGCACAGTCCAGCGCACTGGCTGCCGACATCGTCTGGATGCATGACACCGCTCTCGAGCCAGGTCGTCTCTACGACTTCAAGATCGGCACCCAGGAGATCGCCGGCAAGTTCGCTGCGATCGACTACCAGATCGACGTCAACACCCTCGAGCATCACACCGCCGAGACGTTGCCGCTCAATGCCATCGGCCGCTGCCGGGTCGAGCTGACCGCGAGCGTGCCGCTGGACGACTATCGCAAGAGCCCGGGAACCGGGAGCTTCGTGGTGATCGACCGGCTGACCAATATCACTGTCGGGGCCGGGCTTATCCGCGGTGCCGTCGAAGTGGCGGCCAACGGAACTGATGGCGCTGTCGACTGGCAGGCGTTCGAGATCGAATTCAATGCGCTGATCCGCAAGCATTTCCCGCACTGGGAGGCGAAGGACATGGGTGAGTTGTTGGCAGGGATCACGCGCGGAACGCATCAAGAGCGCTAGGCGAGCGACAAGGCTTGGCAAAAGGCAGGGATCGCTTCGCGAGGCGGCGTCCGGCGGCATTTGGCCCAGGCGCCCCCGGGTGTATCATGTCGCTCCGGCCCGACGCTTGCGTCCGCGACTGAAAGGAAATCTTCATGCAGCACGTCAACTGGCAGCTTGATGGCATCGTGTCCCAGCTCCGCGCCACGCGCGAGCAGTGGCGCGCCCAAAACGGTCGCGAGAAGGAGAAGGGCTGTCGTGAGTTGCCGTCGCGACATCGCATCCGCGAGACGCTGGAGTTCCTGAGCGGGGCCATCTTCCCCATGCGCCTGGGTCCCTCCGATCTGCGCAAGGAGAGCGAGGACTTCTACGTCGGCCACACCCTGGACCGCGCGCTCAACGCGCTGCATGAGGAAGTGCTGCTGGAACTGCGCTACATGGCGCGGCTCGGCGGTGACAAGGCTTCCGAGCACACGGCCACGGCGACGCAGATCGTCCAGGGGTTCGCGGATAGCCTGCCGAGCCTGCGTCGACGTCTCGATGACGACGTCATGGCGGCTTTCTACGGCGATCCGGCGGCGCGCAGCGTCGATGAGGTCCTGCTCTGCTATCCCGGCGTTCATGCCGTGATCTACCATCGCATCGCTCACTACTTCTACCAGGCGGGGGCCGGACTGGTGGCGCGGATCATCGCCGAGCTGGCCCACTCCGATACCGGTATCGACATTCATCCCGGCGCGCAGATCGGCGAAGGGTTCTTCATCGATCACGGTACCGGCGTGGTGATCGGCGAAACGGCGATCATCGGCAATCGCGTGCGTCTCTATCAGGCGGTCACGCTGGGTGCCAAGCGTTTCCCGGCGGACGAGAAAGGGCATCTGGAGAAGGGCCTGCCGCGCCACCCCATCGTCGAGGACGACGTGGTCATCTACGCCGGCGCGACCATCCTGGGGCGCATCACGGTCGGCAAGGGGTCGATCATCGGCGGTAACGTCTGGCTGATCTGCAGCGTGCCCCCCGAGAGCAATATCACCCAGGCCAATATCCAGTCCGGGCCCTGCCCGTAATCCGGTTCGTCGCACGGCGAGTGGCCGGCACCGGGGTGCCGGCCGTATCGATGGGATCGCGTCGTCGATCGAGAATTCGCGGCGATCAATATCCCGGCTTGCGGGCGATCAGCGTCGCCCGTCGGGGCGCGGGATAACCTTCGATCGTCTTCCCACGGTCGTCCGGGTCCAGAAAATCGGCCAGCGAATGGAAGGTCATCCACGCCGTCGAGCGCTGCTCGTCGAGGGTGGTGGCCGTCTCATCGACGCAGCGAATGGCTTCGAAGCCGCTACGATCGAGCCAGTGCGCCAGTGCGCGTGACGAGGGCAGGAAATAGACGTTGGGCATGCTGGCGTAGCGTTCGCCGGGCATGAACACGGTCTTCTCGTCGCCCTCGACGACCAGGGTCTCCAGCACCAGCTCGCCGCCGGGCGCCAGGGCGTCCTTCAACTGGCGCAGGTGGTCCAGTGGCGAGGCGCGGTGGTAGAGCACGCCCATCGAGAACACGGTGTCGAAAGCGGCGAGCTTTTCCGGCACGTCCTCGATGCCGACTGGCAGGAAATGGGTGCGGTAGTCATCCGCGTCGCCCACGAAGTGTCGTACGGCGTGGAACTGGTAGTGGAACCGCGGCGAGGGGTCGATCACCAGTACGAAGGCCGCCCCGGCCCCGGCCATGCGCCAGGCGTGATAGCCGTTGCCGCCACCGACGTCGAGTACTCGCCGTCCGGCGAGGGGCGAGAGGTGCGGCGCGACGCGCTGCCATTTCCAGTCCGACCGCCATTCGGTATCGATCCCGATACCGCCGAGCCGATAAGGGCCTTTACGCCACGGCATCAGAATCTCGAGCAGATTGCGGCAGCGGCGACGATCGGCGTCGCCCAGCTCCACATCCACCGTCACGGTATCGCCGGTCAGATCGACGTCGCGGGACGCCGGGAGCGTGGGCAGCTTGGCCACGGCTTTCTCCCACGCCGGCAGGTCGCCGTGGCGGCGCCGGTCGAGCCCTCGTGCCAGTTGCTCGGGCAGCCGCGCCAGCCAGCCGGTCAGGCCCTGCTCCAGGAAGGCGAGGTAGAGCCGGCGTTCGGCCTGCGCGAGGGTGTCGGAGGGCGTGTCAGGCATCCTGGGTGGCCGCCTTCGCCCCGATGAGCGCGTCCTTGTCCTTGAAAGCGACGAGAGAGGCGAAGTTGAGATACTGGAACCAGGTCGTCACCCGCGAGAATCCGGCCTGGGTCAGACGCGCGTGGTGCGCGGCCAGCGTATCCGGCACCAGCACGTTCTCCAGGGCCGTGCGCTTCTGGCTGATCTCCATCTCGCTGTAGCCGTTGGCGCGCTTGAAATCGTGGTAGCGCTCCACCAGCCAGGCGTTCTCCTGTTCGTCTTCCGCGACGATCTTCTCGGACAGCACCAGGATGCCACCGGGCTCCAGCGCCGCGAACAGCTTGTCGATCACCGCGTCGCGGTCTGCCGGCGGCAGGAACTGCAGCGTGAAGTTGAGCACGATCATGCCGCTGGCCCGGTAGTCCAGGTGGCGGATATCGCCCTCGACGAACTGCATCCGATGGTCGGGGCTCTCGGCGGCGGCGATCTCCCGAGCGCGGCCGATCATCGTCGGGGAGAGATCGACGCCGGTCAGTTCGAAGGCATCGGCGGGCAGTCGTCCGGCCAGGGCCAGGCCCACCGCGCCCAGCGAACAGCCCAGGTCGTAGACGTGGGCAGCGTGGCGCAGGTGGCGCTCGGCGATGACGCCGAACATGCCGAGAATCTGGCCGTAACCGGGGATCGAGCGCCGGACCATGTCGGGAAAGCAGGCCACGACCCGCTCGTCGAACGAAAAGCTCGCCACGCGATCGAGGGGTGTCGAAAAGATGGCGTCACGGTAAGATGCGTCAGTCATTGCCGGAAGATGTTCTTAATTGGGAGAGCGTGAAGCGAGCGAAGCGCCTGTGATACGCCCGCTGCGGCCATAGTGTACGTTTTGCGTCTCTTCGCTGCACGTGACAAGGAGAGCCATAGATGTCGATTCGTGAAACCCAGGCATGGAAAGCGCTCGAGCGGCAGCTCGAAGACGGCATGCGGGATATTCATCTGAAGACCCTGTTCCAGCAGTCGCCGCGCTTCGAGACGTTCTATCTGGAAGCCGCCGGTATCCAGATGGATCTTTCCAAGCAGCGCTGGACGACGGAAGTCCGGGAAGGGTTGCTCTCGTTGGCGCGGGATGCCGGCGTGCCCGATGCGATCCAGCGCCTGCTGTCGGGAGAACGGGTCAACCGGACCGAGGATCGGCCCGCGCTGCACACGGCGCTGCGCCTGCCGCGAGACGCCCAGCTCGAGGTCGAGGGCGTCGACGTGGTCGGCGAGGTCCACGCCACCCTCGACAAGATGGAAACGCTGGTCGACAAGCTGCTGAACGGGCAGTGGCGCGGCGCCACCGGCAAGCCGATCACCGACGTGGTCAATCTCGGCGTCGGCGGTTCGGACCTGGGGCCGCTGATGGTGACCTCGGCGCTGACCGATTTCGAGCCCGACGACGTGTTCGAGGTGTCGACGCACTTCGCCTCGACCATGGACGGCTCTCAGTTGGCCGATTTCCTGAGCTGGCTCAACCCCGAGACGACCCTGTTCATCCTGTCGTCCAAGTCCTTCGGCACCATCGACACGCTCTCCAACGCCTCCACCGCGCTGGACTGGATCGCGACACGCCTGGGCGGCGACGAGGCGCTGATCAAGCGCTTCCATTTCGTCGGCGTCTCCACCAAGCCCGACAAGATGACCGAGTGGGGCATCGATCCCGCCAACCAACTGCTGTTCTGGGACTGGGTGGGCGGCCGCTACTCGCTGTGGAGCGCCATCGGACTGCCCATTGCCATCCGTGTCGGCATGGATAACTTCCGCCAGCTGCTGGCAGGGGCCCATGCCATGGACGAGCATTTCCGCACCGCCGACCTGGCGGAGAATCTGCCGGTACAGCTGGGGCTGATCGGCATCTGGAACGTCAATTTCCTGGATATCCGGTCCCACGCGGTACTGCCCTACGACGGCCGTCTCAAGCACCTGCCGGGATATTTCCAGCAACTGGAGATGGAGTCCAACGGCAAGTCGGTGACCAACGGCGACGCGGTGGTCGACTACTCCACCTGCCCGGTGATCTGGGGCGAGATCGGTCCCAACGGCCAGCATGCGTTCTACCAGTTGCTGCACCAGGGCACGCAGCCAGTGGCGTGCGATTTCATCGCCCCGGTCAATCGCTACAACGACGTCGAGGACGAGCGCTTTCGCGGCGACCTGATGGCTCAGCACCGGCTGGCCCTGGCCAACTGCTTCGCGCAATCCCGAGTGCTGATGCTGGGCGACGATGCCGTGAAATCCGAGAGCACGCCGCCGAGCTACAAGCGGTATCGCGGCAACCAGCCATCTTCCACGTTGATGTTCGACAGCCTCAATCCGGCCACCCTGGGCGCCTTGATCGCGCTCTACGAGCACAAGGTATTCGTGCAGGGCGTGATCTGGGATATCGATTCGTTCGACCAGTGGGGCGTGGAGCTTGGCAAGAAGATCGCCACCGAGACCGAGGAGATCATCGCCACTCAGCAAGGCCTGGATACGCTCGACGACTCCAGTCGCGGATTGATCGAGGCGACCTGGAGAGGGCAGACCTCCCGGTGATGGCGCGGACGTTCGGGGGCGGCCGGTGCTAGCCGAGCCGACACCGGCCGTGCAGCCCGCCAGGGCGCTGCTCTACCTGCACGGTTTCAACAGCAGCAGCGCCTCGCCCAAGGCCCGGCTGGTCAAGGCGGCCTGCGAGGCGCTGGCGCGTCACCAGGGGCGCCCGTTCGCCTGCCTGACGCCGGATCTGTCGCACCGTCCGGATCTGGCCCTGCAGCAGGCCGAGGCGGCCCTCGAAGCCCTGGGGCGCCAGGACACGCTACTGGTCGGCAGTTCCATGGGCGGTTTCCTGGCCACGCTGTTGGCAGAGCGCCACGGCCTGCGCGCCGTATTGATCAACCCGGCGGTTCGGCCGGCTCGCTTCGTGGCCGATTATCTGGGACAGACGCTGATCAACGAGGCCTCCGGCGAGCGTTTCACGATCGACAATAGCTATTTCGATCAATTGACCTCGCAGCAGTGGGAACGCATCGTGCATCCCACGCGCTATCTGCTGCTGCTCGGTAGTGACGACGAGACGCTGGATTGCCGTGATGCGTTGCGCGCCTACGCCGGCAGTCGCGCGCTGATCCATCCCGGCGGCGATCACGGTTTCGATGTCCTGCCCGAATATCTGCCGGCGCTGTTCGCCCACGGTGGCTGGCAGGTCCCGACGTCGTTCTCGATGTCGTGACCCGCTCCTGCCCAAGGCAAGTGGCGAAACCGATACTGGACATTTGACCAGTCGTGTATGATCGTCGCGACGCTGACCCTGTGAACTTTGACCCAGTAAACACGGCGAGACCCTGCATGACGCAATACAGTGCTAGCTCCATCGAGGTACTCTCCGGCCTCGACCCGGTCCGCAAACGACCGGGTATGTATACCGACACCTCCCGTCCCAATCACCTGGTGCAGGAAGTCATCGACAACAGTGTCGATGAGGCGCTTGCGGGGCATGCTCGCGAGATTCGCGTCGTCCTGATGGAGGATGGCGGGATCGAGGTCTCCGACGACGGGCGGGGCATGCCGATCGACGTGCATCCCGAGCACGGCGTGACCGGGGTGGAACTGATCCTGACGCGGCTGCATGCCGGCGGCAAGTTCTCCCAGTCGAGCTACCGCTTCTCCGGGGGGCTGCACGGGGTCGGCGTCTCGGTGGTCAATGCGCTGTCGACCCGCCTCGAGGTCGAGGTGTGTCGTGAGGGCAATCGCTACGGCATCGCCTTCGAGAAGGGCGAGAAGGTCGAGGAGCTATCGGTCATCGGCAGTTGCGCCAAACGCGCCACCGGCACTGTGGTGCGCTTCTGGCCGGAAGTGGAGTACTTCGACAGCCCCAGACTCTCGCTGCCGAAGCTGAAGCACTTGCTGCGCGCCAAGGCCGTGCTCTGCCCCGGCCTCAAGGTGGTGCTCAAGGAGTCCGACGGCGCCGAGAGCGTCTGGCAGTACGAAGACGGTCTGCGCGACTATCTGGCGCAGGCGGTAGACGGTTTCGAGGTGCTGCCGGCATCGCCGTTCACCGGCCATTTCGAGGACGAGGAGCAGGGGGTCGACTGGGCGATCCAGTGGCTGCCGGAGGGCGGCGAGCCGGTGCTGGAGTCCTACGTCAACCTGATTCCGACGCCCCTCGGTGGCACCCACGTCAACGGCTTTCGCAGTGGTCTGCTCGAGGCGGTGCGGGAGTTCTGCGAGTATCGGAGCCTGTTGCCACGCGGCATCAAGCTGACGCCGGAGGATCTGTGGGAGAAGGTGTCGTTCGTGCTCTCGATCAAGATGCTCGATCCGCAGTTCGCCGGCCAGACCAAGGAGCGGCTGTCGTCGCGCACGGTGGCGGGCTTCGTCTCCGGCGTGGTCAAGGACGCCTTCTCGCTGTGGCTCAACCACCATGTCGACCAGGCCGAACAGCTGGCCGACCTGGTGATCAACGCCGCCCAGCGACGCCAGAAGAGCGCCAAGAAGGTGGCGCGCAAGAAGATCACATCGGGCCCGGCGCTGCCGGGTAAGCTGGCCGACTGCTCCGGGCAGGATCCGGTCTCGAGCGAGCTGTTCCTGGTCGAGGGGGACTCCGCCGGCGGCAGCGCCAAGCAGGCGCGCAACCGCGAGACCCAGGCGATTCTCCCGCTGCGCGGCAAGATCCTCAACACCTGGGAAGTCGAATCCGCCGATATCTACAGCTCCCAGGAGGTTCACGACATCGCCGTGGCGATCGGCCTCGATCCGGGCAGTGACGACCTCTCCAAGCTGCGCTATCACAAGGTCTGCATCCTCGCCGACGCCGACTCCGACGGTCTCCACATCGCCACGCTGCTGTGCGCGCTGTTCGTACGCCATTTTCCGGCGCTGGTGGATGCCGGCCATGTCTTCGTCGCCATGCCGCCGCTCTACCGTATCGACCTGGGCAAGGAGGTCTTCTACGCCCTCGACGAGAGCGAAAAGGCGGCGACGCTCAAGCGCCTGGAGGGCAAGCGGGGCACGCCCAACGTGCAGCGCTTCAAGGGCCTGGGCGAGATGAGCCCGCTGCAGCTGCGCGAAACCACCATGGCCGTCGATACCCGGCGGCTGGTCCAACTGACCCGGGAGCTCAACGACGGCACGCTGGAGATGATGGACATGCTGCTGGCGCGCAAGCGGGCGGGGGATCGCAAGAGCTGGCTGGAAGACTACGGCAATCTGGCGGAGATCGAAGTCTGATCCGGCTTCGCCGGGAGCTGTAAGCCGTAAGCGTTAAGCTGTAAGTACCCCCCATGGGTACTGGCTTTTCTTACGGCTTAAAGCTTACAGCTCATCACAGCAGTTGTAGGGGGCGCAGTCCTCGATGACTCCACAAGTGTGAACAAGGCCACCGTGCTATGACCATGGATATTCAGGTAGCGGAAGGCGACGTCGAGCGCCTCTCGCTCAAGGAGTACACCGAGAAGGCGTATCTCGATTACTCGATGTACGTGATTCTCGACCGGGCGTTGCCGCATATCGGCGACGGCATGAAACCGGTGCAGCGGCGTATCGTCTACGCCATGCGCGAGCTGTCGCTGAACGCCAATGCCAAGTACAAGAAGTCGGCGCGCACCGTTGGCGACGTGCTGGGCAAGTTCCATCCTCATGGCGACAGCGCCTGCTACGAGGCGATGGTGCTGATGGCGCAGCCGTTCAGCTACCGTTACCCGCTGGTCGACGGCCAGGGCAACTGGGGTAGCCCGGACGATCCCAAGTCGTTCGCCGCCATGCGCTATACCGAGGCGCGGCTGTCGCGCTTCTCCGAGACGCTGCTGGCGGAGCTGGGCCAGGGCACCGTCGACTGGACGCCCAATTTCGATGGCACCATGAACGAGCCGGCGGTGCTGCCGTCGCGACTTCCCCACGTGCTGCTGAACGGCGGTACCGGCATCGCCGTCGGCATGGCCACCGATATCCCGCCCCACAACGTGGTGGAGGTGGTCGAGGCGACCTGCCATCTGTTGCGCCAGCCCGAGGCCAGCGTCGCGGATCTGATGGCGTATCTGCCGGCACCGGACTTCCCGACGGATGCCGAGATCATTTCGCCGGCCAGCGATCTGCGCAAGCTCTACGAAACCGGGCGAGGCTCGGTCAAGCTGCGCGCCCGCTATGAGCGCGAGGACGGCAATATCGTGATCACCGCAGTGCCGTATCAGGTCAGCGGAGCCAAGGTGCTGGAGCAGATCGCCGCCCAGATGCAGGCCAAGAAACTGCCGATGGTGGCGGATCTGCGCGACGAGTCGACCCACGAGACCCCGACCCGGCTGGTGATCGAGCCGCGCTCCAACCGCATCGATGTCGAGGGGCTGATGGCGCACCTGTTCGCCACCACCGATCTCGAGAAGAACATTCGCGTCAATCTCAACGTGATCGCGCTCGACGGCCGGCCGCGGGTGATGCCGCTGAACGAGATGCTCGGTGAGTGGCTGGTGTTCCGGCGTACCACGGTGCGCCGGCGTCTGGAGCATCGCCTCGGCAAGGTCGAGGATCGCCTGCACATCCTCGAGGGTCTGCTGGTCGCCTACCTCAATATCGATGAAGTGATTCGCATCATCCGCGAGGAGGACGAGCCCAAGCCGGCGTTGATGAATGCCTTCGGCATCAGCGATCGCCAGGCCGAGGCGATTCTGGAGCTGCGCCTGCGTCATCTCGCCAAGCTCGAGGAGATGAAGATTCGCGGCGAGCAGGACGAGCTCGAGGCCGAGCGCAAGCGTCTGAAGAAGCTGCTGAGCAGCGAAACGGCAATGACCGACCTGATCGAGAAGGAGCTGCGCGAGGCGGCCGAAGCCTACGGCGATGCCCGCCGTTCGCCGCTGGTGGAGCGTGCCGAGGCCAGGGCGCTCTCCGAGGTCGAGCTGGTCGGCGCCGACCCGGTCACCGTGGTGCTGTCCGAGAAAGGCTGGATCCGGTCCGCCCGTGGTCACGATATCGATCCCGCCGGGCTCTCCTACAAGGCGGGCGACAAGTTCCATCTCGCCGCCCGCGGCAAGACCAATCAGCCGCTGGTGCTGCTCGACGACAGCGGTCGCAGTTATACCCTCTCCGCGCACAACCTGCCGTCGGCGCGGGGACAGGGCGAGCCGGTGACCGGACGAATCAATCCGCCGGCCGGATCGTCCATGGTCGGGCTGATGCTCGACGTCCCCAACGCGCGCTACCTGCTCGCCTCCGATGCCGGCTACGGTTTCGTGGTCAAGCTCGAAGACCTGCTCGGCAAGAACAAGGCGGGCAAGGCCGTGCTGTCGGTGCCCGCCGGCTGCAACGTGATGCCACCGCAGGCGATTCCCGCGGGAGACAACGTTCGGGTGGCCGTGGTGTCCAACGAGGGGCGGTTGCTGGTATTCGGTCTGTCCCAGTTGCCGGAGATGGCCAAGGGCAAGGGTAACAAGATGATCTCGATCCCCGGCCAGCGTGCCGCCAATCGCGAGGAGTTCGTTCGCGATCTGGTGTTGCTGCCGGAAGGTGCGGCGCTGATCGTGCATGCCGGCAGGCGCAAGCAGACGCTGAAAGCGGCCGATCTCGATTACTATGCCGGCGAGCGCGGTCGCCGCGGCAGCAAGCTGGCTCGGGGATTCCAGAAAGTGGATCGGCTCGAGGTCGAGTCCTGAGGGCGGTTGCCGTTGGGCGTCGTCACCAGCGAGGGGCGACGCCAAGCCCCTGCCATGGCTGACGGTCGGTTGAATCCATGACGGTCGGTTGAATCTATGACGATCGGTTGAATCTATAAAGAGAAGGCGCCTCGGGGCGCCTCGTGGGGAAAAGATGTCACAACGTTTTGTGGTGCGAGCTACCGGCCCGGCGCGGCCAGGTCAGACGGCTGCACTGGGTACGGCACTGGTCAGTGCCAACTGCCGCCTGCTGGACCTGAGCCAGCACGTCGCCTTCGGGGAGGTGACGCTGGAGGCGCTGGTCGAAACCGCCGACGATCTCGGGGCCATGCTGCCGATGGCCGGAGACGTGTTCGGGCTGGACTGCCGGGTCGAGAAGGTGTCCGCTGAAAGTGAAGCGCTGTGGGCGGACGTGGCCAAGGATTCCCGCTGGGTACTGACCCTGATGGCGCCTACGCTATCCGCGGAGGTGATGGCGGAAGTCGGTGCGCTGACGGCCGAGCAGGGACTGATCATCGAGCGAGTGAAGCGGTTGTCCGCCGCAGCCGGGCTCGGTGCGGACACCTCGCCGGACGGCGCCGGGGCTTGCCTGGAGTGGCGGCTCAGCGGCGCGGTAGCCGATTCCGTGTCACTGCGCGAGAAGATCCTGGCGCTGAGCGAGCGCTTCGGGGTCGACGTGGCGCTGCAGCCATCGAATGCATGGCGTCGACATCGTCGACTGATCTGCTTCGACATGGATTCGACGCTGATCCAGGCGGAGGTCATCGACGAGCTGGCGCGCCGGCATGGCGTCTACGAAGAAGTGGCCAGCGTCACCGAGCGCGCCATGCGTGGTGAACTCGATTTCCAGCAGAGCTTTCGCGAACGCATGAGCAAGCTCGAGGGCCTGGACGAATCCGTGTTGGCGGAGATCGCCGACTCGTTGCCGCTGATGCCGGGGCTGGAGCGACTGATGCGCTATCTCAAGCGCCTGGGCTACCGGACCGCGATCCTCTCCGGCGGGTTCACCTATTTCGCTCGTCACCTGCAGCAGCGCCTCGGGTTCGACGAGATCCACGCCAACGAGCTGGTGATCCGCGACGGCAAGGTGACCGGCGAGGTCGCCGAGCCGATCGTCGATGCCGGGCGCAAGGCGATGATGCTCAGGCAGATCGCCGAGCGCGAGGGCTGGGATCTGGCCCAGACCGTCGCCGTGGGCGATGGCGCCAACGACCTCGAGATGCTGTCGGTGGCGGGGCTCGGCGTGGCCTTTCACGCCAAGCCCCTGGTTCGTCGTCAGGCCCGGCAGTCGGTTTCCACCCTGGGGCTGGATGGCTTGCTCTACCTGCTCGGCTACTCCGCCGCCGAGCTGGAGGCGCTGTCGGCGAGCGATTGATACCCGACACCTATCAAGTTCACTTCTGGATGGCCGATAACGAAGTTTTTACAAAAACTTACAGGGTCGAGTCTTGTGACCGCTTATCGTTATCGGAGCTTCCATGTCTGACTCCGCCTCGACGGACATTCATCAAGCCAAGGCCAAATGGGAGTGGTTGGAGCCGCTCTGGCTTCAAGGTGGCGTCGATCTCGCGTTCAATCATGCCGGAGGGTCGTCCTGGCCGGTGCTGCTGGACGACCTCACCGTGGATGAGGCGCTCGTCATCGACGTGTCGGCAGTGCCGGCGCTGGCGGACCCTCTGGCCAGAGGCGACCAGTTTCACCTTTTCGGCCACGTCACGGGGGCGCTGGTTCGGACCTCCGCACTCACCGTCATCGAGCGGCTGGAGGACGCTTCGCGAATCCGGTTTCGCTGCCTCTATCCTGAATATCTGAGCACCATTCACCGCAGGGGGACGTTTCGAGCGCCGCTGCGTGCCGAGATGGGTGTCATTACCCGCCTTGCCCTCTCGGAGGAGGGCCCCGCCGTCGGTGTCGATCTCTGCAATCTGTCGCTCGGCGGATGCCTGCTGGCGATGCGGCTGGCCGATGCGGTGGCGCTGACCCCCGATCAACCCATCTTCTCCCTGGCGCTGCATTTTCCCAATCAGCAGCGTCTCGAACTTAAGGGGTATGTCCGACACATCCGCACCAACGATGAGTGGACGAGAGCGCTGGTCGGCTGCGAGTTCGACGACCTGCCGATCGATAGCGAGCGCCTGCTCTGGTTCTGCGTCAAGGAGATCGAACGTGAAGGCGCGAGACGGGCGCTGAGCAGCGAAAAGCCCCTGGAACCCTCGGGCCTGTTCCTGACACCGGAAGGGTGTCGGCCATCGCAGCCTGTATCGGGGGGTGCCACCGAGAAGCCCGCGGCCTTGGTCGGCAACGCGGTGGCGCGTCAGTTGCAGAGGATCGCGGACTACCTCATTGCCCAGAGCCTGCAGCTTCAGAACGGCGGCACGATATCCCCCACGCTGCTGTCGCGTCACGCGGATACGATCGTCGCTCTCGGGTTGCAAGGGCGTGAACCACTCCTGTACGCCTTGGGCTGTCTCGATGCGCAGCCCGCGGCCGTGCAACATGCATTGGCAGTGGCGATCCGCGCCGTCGATCTGGCGCGCCAGCAAGGTCTCGATAACGAAACCCTGAAGGCGATCGCGGCCTGCGCCATGGTGCATGATCTGGGCAAGGCCTCGTTGCCGGTGGATCTGCTGGAGAGCCGCGCCGCGCTGACCGAAGCCCAGCGGGCGTTGCTGCCGGGCCACGTTCATCGGATAAGCGAACGTGTGGCCGATTGCCGCTGGCTGTCGCCGGACATCGCCGCGCAGGTGATCGGGCAGGTCAACGAGAGGCTCGATGGCAGCGGCTATCCGCTCGGGCTTCACGGCGGCGCCATCGGCGATCTCGGTCGGATGGTCGCGGTGGTGGATGTCATCGATGCCTTGACGCGAGTTCGCGCGGACCGCGCCGCCTGGCCGCTGGTCGAGGCTTACCGTCACGTGCTGGGCGACGCGACGGCTTTCGACAATGTCTGGGCCCGGCGCTACGTGCGCCTGTTCGGAGTCACCCCGGTGGGATCGCTCGTCCGATACGCCTCCGGTGCCTTGGCCTGGGTCCAGCGTCTGGATGCGCAAGCCCGCCCGTCGCAGGTTCATATGGTGCTCAATGCCAACAGCCCGCGGCGGCGGCTGGATCTGGTGCTGGCGCAGCGGGATCTCGATCAGTTGGGGCGCCTGGAGGGCGTGGCCCAGCCCGAAGTCTACGGCCTGTCGTTGGCGAATAGCGCGTCGCGTTCGCCGCGACACCCATAGCGACGCTGCTCTCCGTTCTCTCCCACGGAGAGCCGCGGGCGGGGGTGACAGGAGCTGGCGTTGCTGGTGGACCTGGCGATTGGCAGGCATCCGTTGACAAAAAGGAACATTGGCGCAGCGGAGACATGGAGCGGATTGGACCACACTGAAAGCCTCGAGCTTCAACGCACAGGAGGTAATCGCATGGTCGAAATACACGGTTCCAGAGCCCTCGCGGGCTTCATGCCGCCTCACGTCCTCGAGCGCATCATGTCTCACGGCAATACACGGCTTCAGCAGTGCGCACGGATGACGCTGCAGGCCGATGCCCAGTTCCGGTTGCGCAATGCTTCCGCGCCCATGGCTCGCCCGGCGGACAGTGGCCGGCCGGGCCAGGCCGCGCGCTATATCTATTCCGCCGGTAACCAGCAGACGCTGCCCGGCAATCTGGTGCGCGAGGAAGGGGCACCGGAGAGCGGGGACGTGGCCGTGGATGAGGCGTATCAGTGGCTGGGTGCCACGCATCTTTTCTACTGGCAGGTCTTCGAGCGTGACTCCATCGATGGCAACGGGATGGCGTTGCTGGGCACGGTTCACTACGGCGAGGATTATGACAACGCCTTCTGGAATGGCGCCCAGATGGTGTTCGGCGATGGTGACGGCGAGCTGTTCAACCGTTTCACCGCGGCGCTGGATGTCGTCGCCCACGAGCTGACCCACGGCGTCATCGAACGCGAGGCCGGTCTCGTCTACGCCGATCAGTCCGGCGCCCTGAACGAGTCGCTGGCGGACGTCTTCGGTGCCATGGTCAAGCAGCATCACTTCGAGCAGGACGTCGAGGAGGCCGACTGGCTGATCGGCGAGGGACTGCTGACCGAGCGGGTCAACGGGCGGGCCTTGCGCTCGATGGCCAAGCCGGGAACCGCCTACGACGACCCGGTGCTGGGCAAGGACCCCCAGCCGGGGCATATGGACGATTTCGTGCGAACGTCATCGGACAATGGCGGGGTACATATCAACTCGGGCATCCCCAATCGGGCGTTCTACCTGGCGGCTACCAGCCTGGGCGGGTTTGCCTGGGAGCAGGCGGGCCCCGTCTGGTTCGATGCGCTGACCGATCCGCGCCTGCAACGCGATGGCGATTTCGCCCAGTTTGCCCGGCTGACGGTCGACTGTGCCGCCAAGCGCTTCGGCAACGACAGCGACGCCATGCGGGCGGTCAAGCAGGCCTGGATCGACGTGGGCGTGCTGTCATGACCGGCGATGACCTCCGGCTCGAACCGGCGAGCGTGATCCTCGTCTCCCGGGAAGGGGGATTCGTGGTCGCCCCCGGCCTGTCGGCGCCAAGGAAGATCGAGTGCCGGCAACTGAACGAGCATCAACGACGACGACTCCAGGCGGTGCTCGACGAACTCGATCGACACTGCGGCGAGTCGGTTCCGGCGGGAGCCGACAGGCGTTCCTTCCGGGTGACGCTGGAAGTCACGGCGGGACGCCCGGAGCGTGAGTGGGAGCTGGACGAGAGCGCGGCACCCAGGTCGTTGATTGGGCTGTGGAAACGAGGCGTCGAGGAACTGGACGAGAATACCGACTAAGCGCAAAAGCAGGGGGCGCGGGAGTTTTTTTGAATTTTCGAGGAACTCCATCGCGCTAGCGCACTCTGACCTAGTAGCCCAGGACGGGCGCACAGCGTAGGCCGGGCCTGAATTGGGTCCGGCTTCTTTTTTGTCTCACGTTTCCCACGCCTCTGGCCTCGGCATCGACAGTACCTACCCTTCGATAGTACCTACACATCGATAGTACCTACCCTATGGCGAGCCCGTTCGGCTCGTTTTCTTGCGTCTGCCGGTCATGAAACGCCGTTGCCCTGTTGGTGGGCGGCGGTGCATCCTATCGCCCCATGGCACGGGGGAGCTTATGGGTCAGGGAATTACCGCGCGGTCATGGCGTTGGGCAATCGTCGGTCTGCTGTTGACGGTCGTGGTCCTTCTGATTGCGGCTCGGTTCGGCGAGGAGGGAGCGATTCGGACCACCGTCGATCGTGGATCCGTTACGGCCGAGGAGCGGCTGCAGCACGCTTTCGAGGCGCAGAGAGAGGGTTTCTGGATCGAGGCCTCGGGGCAGGTCGTACGGCTGCTGCCGGACGACCTCGACGGGAGTCGCCACCAGCGAATCATCGTCGCCCTCGATACGGGCCAGACCTTGTTGATCGCCCATAACATCGACCTGGCCCCGCGGGTCGAATCCCTCGAACCGGGCGGTCATCTACGTTTTCGGGGCGAATATGTCTGGAATGACCGGGGCGGCGTGATCCACTGGACTCATCACGATCCCGGTGACGATAGTTTGGGAGGCTGGCTGGAGTATCGGGGCAGGCGCTATCGATAAAGGCGTTATCGGTAGAGGTGTTACCGATAGAAGCGCCATCGGTAGGCGCGCCCGGGAGCTGCTGGCGCTCGCTGACTCTCCAGACGCAGCCTGGAGCGCCTGCCGCCGCCCGGGGTCAGCGAGCGTAGATCCGCACCCGGCGTTTGGTCGGCGTATGGCTAGAGTGCCAGCGGCGGGACAGCCACCACATGCCGAGCCAATCCCGGGCGTGTTCCATTGATCTGACGGGCAGTTGCCAGGGAGAGGCGTGGGTCGATGTCGCCCGGAGGTTGACGCGGTAGCTGCCGGTCTGGCCGCCACGGCGGCGAATCAACAGCGGCAGGAATCGCTGCAGCTTGTCGACGCACGGCAGCGCCACCAGCGCATCCCGCTTGACCAGGCGCAGTCCGCAGCATTCGCCGCCGGCGAGTTCGATGCCGATGCCCCTGAGAGTACGGACGAAGGCTCTTTTCCAGCGGCAGCGGGGATCGAGCGGAATTCCTTCGACCAGCGTCAATCCTTGGTGCTCCGCCAGGCAGAGCATGTCGGGAATGTCGTGGGGGTCGTCACGACCATCGGCGGCCAGCGTCGCGATCCACTCGCCACGCGCCAGATTGCCGGCTCGCCACGACGCGGCATCTGCGCCGGTGGCCGCGGGCTGGCGATAGAGCCTGACCCGGCTGTCGGCGGCGGCCAGCTGTGCCAGTCGGCCATGGTCGCTCTCGCCCGAGGCATCGTCGACCACGACGAATTCCAGCCCGGCAGCCTGTCGCAGCGCACTGGATGCCTCCGCTACCACGTGCTCGACGCGATGGGAGGCATCGTGGACGGTGATGACAAGTGATAGCTTGGGTAGTTCGAGCATGATGAAATCCTGTTGGTTTCCAAAGCGTAGACTTTGCTCGTCCCGTTCGGAATCGCCACTATGACAGCCTATTCTTAAAACCGGCTTAGTCAGCCATCGGATCGACGGCTTATTGTCGAACAGGTCCATGACAGTGGAAAGTCAGATGGAGGGAACCAACCCGTTGGTGCCATTGTATTGATAAAGCCGTGTTAATTAGAGCCGTATTGATAGAGCCGAGTGTCGCCACAGGGTGGTGACCGTGAGAGAGAACGCCATGAGGGTAATGCTGGTTGAGGACGATCCGTTGCTGGGCGAGGGAGTGGTCGACGTACTCCAACGCGAACAGATGGTGCCCGAGTGGCTGACCGAGGGGCGCGGGGTCTGTGAAGCACTCGAGGGGTCCACCTTCGATGCGCTGATACTGGATCTGGGACTGCCCGACATCGACGGCTTCGAGATCCTTCGGCAGTTGCGGGAGGGGCAGAGCCAGATTCCGGTGCTGGTTCTGACGGCGCGGGACGAGGTGGTCGACCGTATCCGCGGTCTCGACAGCGGCGCCGACGACTATCTCGTCAAGCCTTTCGACAACGGCGAGCTTCTGGCCCGCCTGAGAGCGCTGGTTCGACGCAGCGCGGGACGTGCGTCACCCGTGGTGACATGTGGCCGGCTATCGCTCGACCCGGCCGCCCACGAGATACGCTTCGACCGGGTCGCCGTGGCGCTCGGGCGCCGCGAACATGATCTTCTGGCCTATCTGATGACGCACCCCGGGCAGGTGTTCTCCCGGGACCAGCTGGTGGAGGTGCTCTACGGCTGGGATGCCGAGGTGGAGAGCAATGTGATCGAGGTGCACGTCCATCATCTGCGCCGAAAATTCGGCGCCAACGTGGTGGCGACGGTGCGCAACGTCGGTTATCGCCTGGGAGCGGCGGGTTGATATCGATTCGTCGTTATCTCAGGCGCGTTCTGCTGATTTCGGTGACGCTGATTACCTCGATCGCGGCGCTCTGGAGTTATCACGACACTCGTGACCAGATCAACGAGTTGTTCGATGCCGAACTGGCGCAGACCACACGGACGATGGTTGCGCTCTATTTCGAGTACCGCGGCGGACAGGGGCGCGCGCCCCAGCAGATGATTCACGATCTGCAGATCGAGCCGGTCATGGTGCCCGACAACCCGACCGACGCGCCGACCCCGCTGGGGCATCCCTACGAGAAGAAGCTGGGGTTTCAGATCTGGGACGACGAGGGACACGCCCTGTTGGGCATGAAGACGCCGGGCGTGCTGGATACGCTGATCCCCGTGCCAGGTTACGCGCAGACGGCAGGAGATGAGCACGACTGGCGGACATTCACGCTGTATGACGAGGTTCATGGCGTCTGGGCCAGTGCCGCCCAGCGCGACGACGTACGCGACGAGCTGACCTGGCAGATCGCACTGCGCAACCTGATGCCCCCGGTGATCGGGGTGCTGTTTATCGCGCTGCTGATCCCTTTCGTCATCGCGCGCGGTTTTTCTCCCTTGCTGCGTATCAGTCGCCAGATCACGGCGCGCCGGCCGAGCTACCTGGAGCCTATCGATGGCAGCCAGGCACCCGACGAGATCCGGGGCATGGTCGACGCGCTCAACGGATTGTTCGTGCGACTGGCCGAGACGCTGGAGAAGGAGCGCCGCTTCACGGCCAATGCCGCCCACGAGCTGCGCACTCCCCTGGCGGCGATCAAGGTGCACGCCCAGAACCTGATGTGCGATAGCACCGAGGAGCGATCTCTGCGCGGTGCGCGCTCCATCATCAACGGGGTCGACCGCATGACGCGCGTGGTCGAACAGCTGCTGACGCTATCCCGACTCGAGAGCGGCGAGGGTATGAACCGGCAGGTCGTGGATCTGAATCGACTGGGGCGCGAGCTACAGCGTGACATGCAGCCGCTGATCGAGCGGCGGGGCATCCGCTTCACCCAGGAAATTCCCGATGCACTCCAGATTCGCAGCTACGAGAACGGCCTCTACGTGCTGCTGCGCAATCTGCTCGACAACGCCTTGCGTTACACCCCCGAAGGCGGCGAGGTGAGGTTGCGGATATGGCAGGCCGGGGATCGCCTGCATATCGAGATCGCCGACAGTGGCGCGGGGATACCGGTCGCCGAGCGCGAGCGCGTTTTCGAGCGATTCGTGCGCCTGGCGGGGCAGCAGACAAGCGGGTCGGGGCTGGGCCTGTCGATCGTGCAGGAACTCGCCGAGAGGCTCGGCGGAGAGATCCGGCTCGACGAAACGTCGCTGCCGGTCGACAGTGGGTTGAGCGTTCACGTCACGCTGCCGCGGGATTGATGCCGTCTCGTGCCCGCCCAATCGTCGTCCGTCAACAGGAGTTTGCCGATGCTTCGTTTTCTGATCCCCTTCCTGGCCCTGGTTCTGTTCATGGGTTACACGGTCTTCGCGATCGCGACCAGTGAGCAATCGCTCGGCCAGTTCGCGTCCGAACTCATGAGCCGGCCGACGTCGGCGCTGGTGGTGTTCGATGTCTATCTGGCGCTGCTGATGATCGCGACCTGGATGTTCTTCGATGCCCGCAAGCGGGGCCACGGCCCTGGTTACCTGTCGCTGTTCTACCTCATCACCTTCTGCTTCGGCTCGGCCGGCCCGCTGGCCTACCTGACCCTGCGTGGCTGGCATGACTATCGCCGGACACGGCGGTGAGCCGCCGAGCCCGAGCTTCATAGCGGCGTCTTGCTCCGCTCGCCGGGGATTTCGCGCACCAGACGCGGCATCAGAAAGCCGGCAAGACGCTGGCGCAGGGCGTGGATCAACTGACGCGCCTCGGCGTCTGGGACGTCGAAATGAGCGGCACCCGAGACCGGATCGAGCACGTGCAGGTAATAGGGCAGCACGCCCGCTTCGAACAGCCGTTCCGACAGCGCGGCCAGCGCTTCCACGTCGTCGTTCACGCCGCGCAGCAGCACGCTCTGGTTGAGCAGGGTGACGCCGGCCGCCTTCAGCCGCCCACAGGCGGCGATCACTGCATCGTCGATCTCCCGGGCGTGGTTGACATGCAGCACCATCACCTTCTGCAATCGAGTGCCGCCGAGCCATTCGAGCAGGGCGTCGTCGACACGATCGGGTATCACCACCGGCAGGCGGGTATGAACGCGCAGCCGCTTGAGATGCGGGATCGCCTCCAGTTGCCGGACCAGCGCCGCCAGCCGGCGGTCCGGCGAAGCGAGGGGGTCGCCGCCGGAGAGAATCGCCTCCTGGATGGAGTCGTCATGGCGCAGGTACTCCAGCGTCGTATCCCATTCGCGCATCGACGGAGCGTTGTCGGCGTAGGGGAAGTGGCGGCGGAAGCAGTAGCGGCAGTTGATCGCGCAGGTCGGGCTGGCAATCAGCAACGCCCGGCCGGGGTACTTGTGAATCAGCCCCGGTTTCGGCGTGTGGTCGCGCTCTTCCAGCGGATCGTCGCTGAAGCCGGCGACGGCGTCGCTCTCGACCCCCAGTGGCAGCACCTGGCGCAGCAGGGGGTCGCCGGGATCGCCGCGCCGCATCCGGGACAGGTAGGCTTCCGGCACGCGCACGGGGAACAGCGAATGCCCGCGCCGGGCGCCCTCCATCCACTCGGGGCCCAGTGCCAGGCGCCGGCACAGCGTGACCGGGTCGCGGACCGCCTCGCGCAGTTGCCGCTGCCAGTCGCCCTTCGGCGTATCGGCCACGGCCACGTCGGATACGACCTCTTCGCAATGCACAGCGATCGGGGTTCGGGTTATCATGCGGTCCACCTGAGTTAGAACGCGCCCTGGTAGCGCTGTTACGGAATTCTCGTCGCGGACGGCCCGCGAACGTTTACTAGTGAGGAATCATGGCGAACTATTCTACCAACGAATTCAAGGGCGGCCTTAAGGTGATGCTGGATGGCGACCCGTGTAACATCCTCGAGAACGAATTCGTCAAGCCGGGAAAGGGGCAGGCCTTCAATCGCGTCAAGCTTCGCAATCTGATCACCGGGCGCGTCTGGGAGCGTACCTTCAAGTCCGGCGAATCGCTGGAAGGTGCCGACGTGATGGACCTGGACATGGAGTACGTCTACACCGACGGCGACATGTGGCACTTCATGAAGACCGACGGCTCCTTCGAGCAGTACGCGGTGGACAAGAAAGCCATCGGCGACGTCGAGAAGTGGCTCAAGGAGCAGGCCGTCTACACCGTGACGCTGTGGAACGATAACGCCATCGCCGTCTCGCCGCCCAATTTTCTCGAGCTCGAGGTGGTGGAGACCGATCCCGGCCTCAAGGGCGACACCGCCCAGGGCGGCTCCAAGCCGGCGACGCTCTCCTCCGGGGCGGTGGTGCGCGTGCCGCTGTTCATCAATCAGGGCGAAGTGTTGAAGGTCGATACGCGCAGCGGCGAGTACGTCTCCCGAGCCTAGGGTTTATACGAAAAGTCAGCGAGCGCAGCTAATTTTCGTACAAAGCCCAAGAGGTTCTTCCTGTGCGCGTGCCTCGCGGCATTGGATTCCGCCTCGACATGCGCATTTGGGAACCGCCAAACTCCGCTGTCTCGTTGGAATCCGCCTTGCCAGGCACGCGCTGAGATAACACGGCGTTCGCGGAAGAACCTCGACATTGATTCTTCGAAAGCCACGCCTGCGCGTGGCTTTCGTCGTCAGGGCGATGGTCTGGGTGGCCGGGACCGCATCGACTGCCATTCGCCGATCGCATCATGTTGGCTACGCTTTGTCTGAAAGATGCCTGCGCTCAACCATACGGCGTTAAAAATCGGCTCAAAATGCTCATTTACACCGCGTAAACTCCGCTTTTTCGCCGATTTTGCCTTATCTGGCTGTCGCTCGTCGATTTTTCAGACAGTGCTTAGGTCGTTTGCCGGACAGTGAGTGAGGGACAGTGAAATGGCCAGATTGACGGGACGCAAGGCGTTGATCACCGGCGGCGCCAGCGGTATCGGTCTGGCGACGGTGGAGCGCTTTCTCGCCGAAGGCGCCGAGGTGGTGATGCTGGATCGTGACGGAGACGCTCTCGGATGCGAGTCCGCGAGGCTCGGCGCCCTGTCCGGCGGGCGCTGTTCCGGGGTCGAGGCGGACGTGGCCGATGCCGACAGTGTCGCCTCCGGCGTCGAGCAAGCACTCGCCACGGCCGGACGTATCGATATCCTGGTCAACTCGGCCGGCGTCAACGTGTTCGGCGATCCGCTGTCGCTGGCGGAATCGACATGGCGTCGCTGCCTGGCCATCAATCTGGAGGGCGCGTGGCGCATGATCCAGGCCCTGTTGCCGGGGATGCTGGCGGCGCGGTACGGACATATCGTCAATATCGCCTCGGTGCATGGCCACAAGATCATTCCCGGCGCCTTCCCCTATCCGGTTGCCAAGCATGGCCTGATTGGGCTGACCCGCGCGCTCGGCATCGAGTACGCGGATCGCGGAATCCGGGTCAACTCGGTATCGCCGGGGTTGATTCGCACGCCCGCCGCCGAGGCCTGGCTGGCGCAGTGCGACGAGCGGGAGCGCCAACGGCAGGTCGATCTGCTGCCCGGCAAGCGGCTGGGCGAACCGGAGGAGGTCGCCAATACCGTGCTGTTCCTGGCCAGCGACGAAGCAAGGTTCATCAACGCCACCGATATCCTGATCGACGGTGGCCGCAGCCAGGTCTATCACTCGTGACGAATACGCCTCGGCCAGACGACTGGCAGCCCGCCGCGACGATCGAGACGCTGCGCCAGCGGGCGCGGCTGCTGGCGACGATTCGCGCCTTCTTCACGGCCCGAGACGTGCTCGAGGTGGAGACGCCGGTCCTCGGCCATGCGGGCAGCACCGATCCGCATCTCGATTCGCTCTCGCTCGACGCGACCACCCCCGCCGGGCGCGAGACGCTGTGGTTGCAGACATCGCCCGAGTTCCACATGAAGCGGCTGCTGGCGGCGGGCAGCGGGCCGATCTTCCAGCTCGCCCGCAGCTTCCGTGACGGCGAGGTGGGACGGCGCCACAATGTCGAATTCACCATGCTCGAATGGTACCGCCCCGGCTTCTCGCTGGCCGAGCTGATCGAGGAGTGCGAGGCGCTGATTCGAACGGTGCTGCCTAGCGATCCCGGCCCGCTGCGTCGGCACCGCTATCGGGATCTCTTGCGTGACCATCTCGATGTCGACCCTTTTCAATCGCCGCTGTCGAACTTGCGCCGGCGCGCCGGTGAGATCGGCGCGCTGTCGATGGACGATGCCGACCGCGACGGCTGCCTCGATCTGCTCATGAGTCTGGTCATCGAGCCGACGCTGGGAGGCGAGGGCATCGACGTGGTGATCGACTATCCCGCCTCCCAGGCGGCGCTGGCACGCAAGCGGACCGATCCCGAGGATGGGGTCGAAGTCGCCGCGCGCTTCGAGATCTATCTCCACGGCCTCGAACTCGCCAATGGCTACGACGAGCTGACCGATGCCGCGGAACAGGCTTCGCGTTTCGCCGCGGACAACCGGCAACGTGCCGCCCTGGGCAAGCCGGCCGTCGATGTCGACCGCCGGCTGGTTGCCGCGCTCGAGCACGGCATGCCCGCCGGCAGCGGGGTGGCGCTGGGTGTCGACCGCCTGATCCAGCTGGCGCTGGGCAAGGACTCCATTGCCGAGGTCATGGCGTTCCCGACGCCGCGGTGTTGACCGGCCGTCTCGCTGCTACCACTCCACCCGTCGTCGTTCACCGAAGGGCCAAAGCGTCACGATCTCTCTTAGCAGCTGCTTGGCTGCCGGCGAGAGCGGCCGCTGGCGGCGCACGATGACGTGGGACTCGGCCTCCCGGAACACCGGATGATCGATTTCCAGCGCCACCAGTTGGCCGCGTCGCAATTCGTGCAATAGCGCCACACTGCCGATGAAGGTCACGCCGTTGCCGGAACTGACGTACTGCTTCAGTGTCGCCAGGGAGTTGCTGACCAGGCTGGCATGGAAATGGCGCTTGCTCAGGACTTCCACGGCATCGATCAACTGCCGGATACCGTAGCCGTGACCCACCAGGCCCAGGGGCCATTCGAGTATGGCGTCCAGAGCGAGCGGCTGGGGCAACCGGGTGAGCGGATGCTGGGGGTGAACGATGGCGCAGAGCGGCTGACGGACGGCAGCGACCGATTCGATACCGGCAATCAGCCGGGGCGCATAGGCAATGCCGATGTGTGCCTGGCCCTCGTAGACCTGGCGCACCACCTCGTTGACGCTGGCCAGGTTCATTTCGATGGTCAACTGCGGATGGCGGGCGCAGAAGTCGTTCATCACGCCGCTCATCAGTCGGTCGCTGTACCCCTCGCTGATCGACAGGCTGATATGGCCGCGCTGAAGGCCGTCCAGCTCGGCTAGCTGTCCGAACAGCGTCTGCTCGGCGACGTCTCGTTCCCGGTAGAAGTCGAGCAGAATGTCGCCGGCCTCGGTGGCGCGCACACCGCGACCGTGACGCTCGACCAACGTCAGGCCGAGCACCTGCTCGAGCTGCCGGATCTGGCGGCTGATGACGGAGGGTTCGACATCCAGACGGTCCGATGCCGTGCGAATCGAGCCTGCGTCGAGCGCCTGCGAGAGGTAATAGAGCCAGCGGCTGTTCAGGTGGGTAGGGAACTTGTCGTTGTCATTGGCCACGGAGACGATTCCGAAAGGTCAGAGTGACAAAGCATGCTTCGAGCGTTGCTTTTCAAGCAACACAAGCTTGTCGACGAAAGTATTGTTTTCCTCCCTAAGGGATCTACTCTCGGAGAGGAGCGACATGGGTCGGGCGATCCTGCTCGTGGAGTAACAACAACAAACGCGTCCGACCGTATCGCCAACGACAATCATAAGATCGACAACGAGGTTTCTCATGGCGACTCCCTTATCGTGTCGTTTCTCCATGGTGCGCCGCCGTCTTCTGGGTGGCATGGCGATGATGGCACTTCTCTCCACTTGCGGTGCGATCTCGTCGCTGGCTGCGGCTCCAGCGGAGGCCAGCACCCTCCGGGCGGTCATGCATTCGGGCCTGCGGGTCCTCGATCCCATCACCACTACCGCGCATATCACCCGCGATCACGGCTACATGATCTGGGATACGCTGCTGGGCATGGACGACCAGTTCCAGCCACAGCCGCAGATGGCGGACTGGTCGGTCTCCGACGATGGCATGACCTACACCTTTACCCTGCGCGATGGCCTGAAGTGGCATGACGGCGGGGAAGTGACCGCCAGCGATGCGGTGGCCTCGTTCCGGCGCTGGGCCGCACGGGATGGCGGCGGCCAGATGCTGATGGACCATGTCGCCAGCGTCGAGGCCACCGATCCACAGACCATGACGCTGACGCTCTCGTCACCGTTCGCCTATGTGCTCGAGCTGATGGCGAAGCCTTCGTCGGTGCCGCTGTTCGTGATGCCGGCGCGTATCGCGAGCAAATCTCCCGACGAGACGCTGACGGTGGAAGATCAGGTCGGCTCGGGGCCGTTCAAGTTCATTGCCGACGAGTACGATCCCGGCAGCCGTGTGGTCTACGAGAAGTTCGCCGATTACGTGCCGCGCGATGAGCCGGCCAGTTGGACCGCCGGCGGCAAGGTGGTCAACGTCGATCGTGTCGAATGGATCAACATGAGCGATGCCCAGACCGCGCTCAACGCCCTCAACTCCGGCGAGATCGATTTCCTCGAATCGCCCTCCGTCGATCTGCTTCCGGTGCTCCAGGCCAATCCGGATCTTACCGTCGAGAAGATCAACGAACTGGGCAGCCAGACCATCGGGCGCTTCAATTTCCTCTATCCGCCATTCGACGACCCACAGATTCGCCGCGCCGCGCTAATGGCGATGAACCAGACCGATGTGCTCGCCTCGCTGGTCGGTAACCCGGATCACTATTCGCTCTGTCCCTCCATGTACGGCTGCCAGACACCGCTGGCCACCGACGCTGGCGCGCCGGCATCGCTGACGGAGGGAGGGGGCACGGCGGCCGCGAGGCAACTGCTCGAGGAGGCCGGCTACGATGGCACGCCAGTGGTGATGATGCAGCCGACGGATGCGCCGACCGTCAGCCCGCAGCCGGTCATCGCTGCCCAGTTGCTGCGCCAGGCCGGGTTCACGGTCGACCTGCAGCCGATGGACTGGCAGACGCTGGTGACGCGACGCGCCAGCCAGCAGCCACCGTCGGAAGGGGGCTGGAACATGTTCTTCACCAACTGGTACATCCCGGAGGTGTGGAATCCGCTGGTCAGCCCGATGCTCAACGGCCGGGGCAAGGACGGCGGCTGGTTCGGCTGGCCGGACGACCCCGAACTCGAATCGATGCGCAACGAGTTCGCCAAGGCGACCAACGCCGAGGACCGCAAGGCGATCGCCAAGCGTATTCAGCAGCACGCCTTCGAACAGGTGACCTACATCCCGCTGGGCGAATATTCGATCCCCGCGGCCTGGAACAACGACCTGTCCGGCATTCTTCACTCGCCGGTGCCGGTGTTCTGGAATATCACCAAGGCCGAGTAAAGGGGCTGGAGCGCGATCGCCGTCGCGCTCCATGCCTGCCGCGAACTGCAACGGAGTACGCTCATGTTCAGCTACTGTCTGCGTCGAACGCTGGCGGCAGTGCCGGTCATGGTGGTGGTGGCGCTGTTCGTCTTCCTGCTGCTGCGGCTCTCGCCGGGCGACCCCGCCGCGATCATTGCCGGCGATATGGCCACGCCGGAACAGCTGGATCGCATCCGTGAAACCCTGGGGCTGAATCAGCCGATCTACCTGCAATTCTTCAACTGGGGCGGTGAGCTGCTGCGCGGCGATTTCGGCACCTCCTTGATGTCGAACCTGCCGGTGACGCAACTGATGGTGCAGCGCCTCGAGCCGACCGTCAGCCTGGCACTGCTCAGCATCGTGCTGTCGGTGGTCGTGGCGGTGCCGATGGGCGTCATCGCGGCCTGGAAGCACGGGAGTCTGATCGACAACGTGGTGATGTCGGTCTCGGTGCTGGGCTTTTCGGTGCCGGTTTTCGTGATCGGTTACATCCTGATCAAGATCTTCGCCATCGACCTCGGGTGGCTTCCGGTGCAGGGCTTCAAGCGTGTCTCCGAGGAGGGTTTCGGGCCTTTCATAAGGCACGCCATTCTGCCGGCACTGATGCTGTCGACGATCTACATCGCGCTGATCGCCCGGATGACCCGTGCCAGCATGCTCGACGTGCTGGGAGAGGACTTCGTGCGTACTGCCCACGCCAAGGGCGCCAGTGAGAAGCGGGTGCTGTTCAAGCACGCGCTGCGCAATGCCGGCGTGCCGATTCTGGAGGTGATCGGAACCGGCTTCGCGCTGATGATCACCGGGGTGGTGGTGACCGAAAGCGTGTTCAACATTCCCGGGCTCGGCCGGCTGACCGTCGATGCAATTCTTGCGCGCGACTACCCGGTGATCCAGGGGCTGATCCTGGTCACCAGCGGTGTCTATGTGCTGATCAACCTGGCCATCGACCTCTCCTATGCGCTGCTCGACCCGAGGATTCGCTACCAATGAGCCTGACATCCCCTCATGCATCCCCCGGTGCAGCCGTCGCCAAGCCGTCTCGACGTCGGCTGCGGTGGCTGCCGCGTCAACGTCCCGGCTGGGCGGTGATCGTCGCCGCCGTCTGTCTCGCGCTGATCGTGATCGTCGCCATTCTCGCGCCGTGGCTGGCGCCCCACGGCCCGCTCGAGATGTCTCCGGCCAACCGTCTCAAGCCACCCGGCGAGGCATACTGGCTGGGCAGCGACGCCTATGGCCGCGATCTGCTGTCGCGGGTGCTCTATGGTGCTCGGGTCTCGCTGATGGTGGGGATCGGCAGCGCGCTGATCAGTGTCGTCGTCGGCCTGCCGCTGGGGATTCTCGCCGGCTTCTTTCGTGGCCTGGATGCCGTGATCATGCGCGTCATGGATGGGCTGATGGCGATTCCCAGCGTGCTGTTGGCGATCGCCATCGTCTCGCTGGTCAGCGCCAATCTGTGGACGGTGATGGCGGCGATCACCATTCCGGAAATCCCGAGGGTCGTGCGCCTGGTGCGCTCTGTGGTGCTCTCCGCACGGGAGGAGCCCTACGTTGAAGCCGCGGTCTCGCTGGGCAGTAGCCTGTTCACGGTGATGTGGCGGCACCTCATGCCCAACACGCTGGCGCCGCTGATCGTGATGAGTACCTATATCTGCGCCTCGGCGATCCTGACCGAAGCGATCCTCTCCTTCCTGGGCGCCGGGATCGGCACCGAGACGCCAACCTGGGGCAACATCATGGCGGAGGGGCGGACCTATTTCCTGATCAAGCCGTCGCTGATCTTCTGGCCCGGGATACTGCTGTCGGTCTGCATCCTGTCGATCAACCTGCTCGGCGATGCCGCGCGTGACCGTCTCGATCCCCGGCTGCAGAAACGAGGAGCTGCGCAATGAGCGATGACCTCATTCCATCCGGGGCCGCGCCGGCGCCGGTACTCGATATCCGTGGGCTGCAAGTTGCAACGCAGTCGTCGCCGGCCAAGCCCATTCTCAAGGGCATCGATTTCGCGATCGCGCCGGGCGAGACGCTCTGCCTGGTGGGGGAGTCCGGCTCCGGCAAGTCGGTGACCTCGCTGGCTGTGATGGGGCTGCTGCCCAAGGGGAGCCTGAAAGCGGTCGGCGGGCGCATCGAGCTGGAGGGTGATTCGCTGCTCGAGGCTTCCCCGACGCGGCTCAGGGATCTGCGGGCCAGCCGCATGGCGATGATCTTCCAGGAGCCGATGACCGCCCTGAATCCGCTGATGCGAGTCGGCGAGCAGATCGAGGAAGTCCTGGTCATGCACCAGAGAGGGCTCTCCGCCAGGCAGCGACGCGATCGCGTGCTCGATATGCTCGATCAGGTCCAACTGCCGGATATCGAACGGGTCCATGCCAGCTGGCCGCATCAGCTCTCCGGTGGCCAGCGCCAGCGCATCATGATCGCCATGGCGTTGGTCCTCGAACCCAAGCTGCTGATCGCCGACGAGCCCACCACGGCGCTGGACGTCACCACGCAAAAGCAGATCCTCAAGCTGATCAAACAGTTGCAGGAGCGGCACGGTACGTCGGTGCTGTTCATCACCCACGACATGGGGGTCGTCGCGGACATCGCCGACCGCGTCTGTGTCATGCGCCACGGCGAAGTGGTGGAGACCCAGCCGATCGACGCGCTGCTGCGTCGACCGACGACGGATTACACCCGCCAGCTGCTCACCGCGGTGCCGAGCCTGCGGCCCCGGGCATCGCGTGAGGTGGCGGATCGGGAGATCGTGCTGGAAGCGATCGAACTCGAGAAGCGCTATGGGCAAGCCTCGCGCTGGGCCCGGCTCGCTGGCAAGGCTTCCGCCCAGACACTGGCGGCCAGCGATATCAACTTCGCGCTGACTCGCGGGCGAACGTTGGGCATCGTCGGCGAGAGCGGCTCCGGCAAGTCGACCGTGGCCCGCTGCGTGATGCGCATGATCGAGCCGACCGGCGGGGGCGTGCGGGTCATGGGCAAGGATATCGCCAGTCTCGGCAGGGCGGCGCTGAAACCCCATCGAAAGCGGATACAGATGATCTTTCAGGATCCGTTTCGATCGCTGAATCCGCGTCTGACCATCGGCACCAGCCTGATCGAGGGACCGGTCAACTACGGCACCCCACGCGAGCAAGCGCTGGCGCGTGCCGCCGAGCTGCTGGAGCTGGTGGGGTTGCCGAAGGACGCGCTGGCTCGCTATCCCCATCAGTTCTCGGGTGGCCAGCGTCAGCGCATCGCCATTGCCCGGGCGCTGGCGATGGAGCCCGACGTGCTGGTCGCCGATGAGGCGGTGTCGGCGCTGGACGTCTCGGTGCAGGCCCAGGTGCTCGGGCTGCTCGACGACATTCAGCGCCGGCTCGGCGTCGCGGTGCTGTTCATTACTCACGACCTGCGTGTCGCTGCCCAGATCTGCGACGAGGTAATGGTGATGCAGAAGGGCGTGGTGGTGGAGTATGGCCCGGCGAGCCGCGTGTTAGGGGCGCCTGAGCATGCCTACACCCGCTCGCTGATGCTGGCGGCGCCCGGTCGACACTGGGATTTCGCGGGATTCCGGCCGCTGAAAAGCGTGTTCGAAGAGACGTCGCCGGTAACCGCTACCGCCCGATGATCGGGCTTTTTACGGCACCGGCCGTGTGGTCGATGCCGTCAGGTGGTTCTCACTGCCTAAAGACACGTCGTCCAAAAACTCGGTATCCAAGGGCTGAGTATTCAAGGGCTTAGTATTCAAGGACTCAGTATTAAAGGAATTGTGCATGTCGATCCCCCGTATTGCCGTCGGCGGTTTTCTCCATGAAACCAACACCTTCGCCCCCAGCCCGGCGACCTACGAGGATTTCCTGCGTGGTGGCGGAGCACCGCCGCTGAGCGAAGGCGAGGCCATCTTCGCGGCCGTCGCCGACAGCAATATCGGTCTGTGCGGTTTTGTCGACGCTGCCGAGTCCCGGGCATGGACGCTGATCCCGACGCTCTGGACGGCGGCGAGTCCGTCGGCGCACGTCACCGAGGATGCTTTCGAGCGCATCGTCCTACGTTTACTGTCGGGCATGCGGGAAGCCATGCCGCTCGACGGTGTCTATCTCGACCTTCATGGCGCGATGGTCGCCGAGCATCTCGACGATGGCGAGGGCGAGTTGCTGAGCCGTGTGCGGGGGCTAGTGGGTGACGAGGTCCCGATCGTCGTCTCGCTGGATCTGCATGGCAACGTGACGCCGACGATGGTCGAGCAGGCCGATAGGCTGATCGCTTATCGGACCTATCCCCACGTCGATATGGCGGAGACCGGCGCCCGCTGTGCCGCCGCCATGGCGGTGCTGCTGGCAAGTGACAAGCGCCCGGCCAAGGCGTTTCGTCAGCTCGATTTCCTGATGCCGATCGCCTGGCAGTGCACGGCTGAAGAGCCCTGCCGTTCGCTCTATGCCGAAGTCACGGCGATGGAGAGCGAATCGCTCCCTTCGATCTCTTTCCTGACCGGATTCCCGGCGGCGGACTTCGCCCACTGCGGCCCCAGCGTCATCGTTTACGGAATGGATCAGGCCAGTGCCGATGCGGCTGCCGACGCGTTGACGGCGCTCGTCGCCGCCCAGGAATCGGCATTCTCGGGGCGGGTGTTCGAACCGGAGGAGGGGGTGCGCGAGGCGATGCGGCTGGCGGAAGACGCTGCCCGGCCGGTGGTGATCGCCGACACCCAGGACAATCCTGGCGCCGGCGGCAATTCCGACACCGTGGGCATGCTCAAGGCGCTCGTCGCCTGTCGGGCCCGGCGAGCGGCGATCGGCAACGTGTTCGATCCGGCGGCGGCGAGAGCGGCGCACGAAGCGGGTGTCGGCGCCGTCGTCCGGCTGGCGCTGGGCGGACGCTCCGGCGTGCCCGGCGACTCGCCGCTGGAGGCGGCATTCACGATCGAGGCGCTCTCCGACGGCCGTTTCGTTGCCCCGGGCCCCTACTATGGAGGCGGCCGCCTCGACATGGGGTCGTCAGCGTGTCTACGAATCGACGAGGTGCGGATCGTCGTGGTCAGCCGCAAGGCCCAGATGGCCGATCTGGCGATGTACCGTTCGGTGGGCATCGAACCGCTCGAACAGGCCATTCTGGTCAACAAGAGTTCGGTCCATTTTCGCGCCGACTTCGCCCCGATCGCTGAGACGATTCTGGTCTGTGCCGCCCCCGGACCGATGGCCGTCGATCCGGCCGATCTACCGTGGCAACGCCTTCGCCCAGGCATCCGGACGTCGCCTCTCGGCAGGCCCTTCGTCCCTGTCGTCGAACCCGCCTGAGCGCGACTTATGCCAATGCCGATGTTTCCCCTACCGAGGAGTTCTCATGACTACGTTGCCCCGTATCGATGGCTTTACCGACGAACTGATCGAGATTCGTCACGACATTCACGCCCATCCCGAGATCGGCTTCGAGGAGCTGCGCACGGCCGGAATCGTCAGTGCCTATCTCGAACGCTTGGGCATCGCGGTCCATACCGGCATCGGCGGGACCGGGGTGATCGGTGTGATCGAGGGTAAGCATGGGCCGGGCAAGAGCGTGGGGCTGCGCGCTGATATGGATGCATTGCCGATGGACGAGGAGACGGGCCTGCCGTTTGCCTCACTGAGCCCTGGGCGATTCCACGGCTGCGGCCACGATGGCCATACCACCATGCTGCTGGGCGCGGCGCGCTATCTTGCCGAGACTCGGGATTTCTCCGGTCGTGCGATATTGATCTTCCAGCCGGCCGAGGAGGGGCTGGGCGGCGCGCGGGCGATGATCGCCGAGAAGCTGTTCCAGCGCTTCCCCTGCGACGAGGTCTATGCGCTGCATAACGCGCCGCATCTCGATCATGGACAGGTCCGCGTGATGTCCGGCAAGGCGATGGCAGGCGCCGAGTTCTTCGATATCGTCATTCGCGGTCGGGGCAGTCATGGCGCGCAGCCCAACAACGCCCGCGATCCGATCGTGGTGGCGACGCAGCTCTCCCAGGCCATGCAGAGCATCGTCAGCCGCAACGTCAATCCCCTGGACGCAGCGGTGGTGTCGATCACCCAGCTGCACTCCGGCTCCGCCTATAACGTGATTCCCCAGTCGGCCACACTCTCCGGCACCATTCGCACCTTCGACGACGACGTTGCCGCACTGATTCACGAGCGCATCCGCGAACTGGCAGCCGGCCTGGCCAACGCCTACGGCGTCGAGATAGAGGTCGATATCCGCAATATCTTCTCGGTGCTGGAGAATCATCCCGAGCAGACCGAAGCGCTGGCGGCCGCGGCCAGGGATATCGTCGGTGATGCCAACGTGGCCGATCTCGGCCGACCGGCGATGGGTAGCGAAGATTTCGCCGACATGCTGAAAATTGTGCCGGGTTCCTACTGCTGGGTCGGCCATGCCGGCGATATTCCGGTGCACAATCCGGCGTTCGTGCTTGACGACGGGATCCTGCCGGTCGGGGCAAGCCTGCTGGCGCGGATCGCTGAACGTCGTCTCAACGAACCGGTGGAGATGAGCGCTACCCAGGCGGTGAGCGCATGAGTCTCGCCGCCACCCTCGAATTAGATATCGATGACATGCTGGCCGGGCTAAAGCGCTGGGTCGAATGCGAGAGTCCGACCTTCGATATCGATGCCGTCAATCGCATGATGACGCTGGCCTCGGACGATCTCGTGGCGATGGGGGCGAGCGTCGAACGCGTTTCCGGGCCTGCGGGGCTGGGCGACTGTCTCAAGGCGAGCTTTCCACATCCGAGGCAGGCTGAAGGCGGCATCCTGATCATGGCGCATCTGGATACCGTCCATCCGGTCGGCACGCTGGAGACATTGCCGTTTCGGCGCGACGGTGATCGCTGTTATGGCCCCGGAATCTGTGACATGAAGGGCGGCACCTATGCGGCGCTTCGCGCCGTGGTTGCGCTTCAGCAGGCGGGGGTCGACATGGCGCTGCCGATTCACGTGCTGCTGACCTGCGACGAGGAGATCGGCAGCCCCGGCACCCGCGAACTGATCGAGCGGGAAGCGGCGAGGCATCGTTACATCCTGGTTCCGGAACCGGCGCGCGCGGGCAATGGCGTAATCACCGGGCGCTATGCGATCGCGCGTTTCGAGCTGCTCGCTCACGGTCGGCCAAGCCATGCCGGGGCGGCGCTGGCGGATGGCCATTCCGCGATTCGCGAGATGGCTGCACGAATTCCCGAGATCGAGTCGATGACCGACGATGACTGCACCTTCAGTGTTGGCGTGGTACAGGGCGGTCAATGGGTCAACTGTGTCTCGACGAGCTGCCGTGGCGAGGCGCTGAGCATGGCCAAGCGTCAGGCCGACCTGGATCGCGGTATCGAACGCATGCTGGCGCTCACCCAGCGCGATACCGACGGGATCGGCTTCGAGGTCAAGCTCGGTGTGGTTCGGCCGGTATGGGAAGCGGGCCAGGCGACGCTATCGCTCTACGCCCAGGCCAGTAGAGTTGCCGATGAGCTGAAGATGCCGCTGCCGCACGCCAGCAGCGGTGGCGGCTCCGACGGCAACTTCACCGGTGCGATGGGGCTGGCGACGCTCGATGGATTAGGCGTGCGCGGTGCAGGAATCCACACGCTGGACGAGCATATCGAGGTCGACAGTCTGGTCGAGCGCTCGAGATTGATGGCCGGGCTGATGGCGGTGCTGCGCTGATCGCTAGCGTGTGGAATTGTCGCTCGATCTAGTCATCGACGCGTCCGCGCAGGCGCTTTTTCTGCCCTTGACGGGTCTTGCTGTCGACGCGCTTGCGTTTGGCGCTGCGGCTGGGCTTGGAGGCCTGGCGTGGCTTGTCGCCGTAGAGCACGGGTTTGATCAGCTGTTTCAGACGAACGAGTGCCGCTTCCCGGTTGAGCTCCTGGGTGCGGTGCTCCTGCGACTTGATCACGATGACGCCGTCGCGGGTGATGCGTTTGTCACTCAGGGCCAGCAGCTTCTCCTTGAATCCGGGATGCAGACTGGAGGCGCGGATGTCGAAGCGCAGGTGGATCGCCGAGGAGACCTTGTTGACGTTCTGGCCACCGGCACCCTGGGCGCGTACGGCGATGAGTTCGATCTCGTTGTCGGGGATCGACACGTTGCGGGAGATTTCCAGTGGCATCGGTTGCTCCCTGAGTGTTCGAAAATGAGGGTAATGCCTCGCTTAGTCGACGCGATAGATACGCCAGCCTTCGGGGCAGGGCCTATCCTGCCACAGGCTGAGCATGGCGTCGCTGGCCGGAAACAGCGGCGTGGGGAGCTCCTTTTGCGGAAACCACGTCCAGCGATCGAAGACATCCGGCTCGGTTACGCGGGGCTCGGCGATTTCGTCGCCGAGTGAAATCAGTGCCGCGCCGGTGATCGCGGTGCGGTCGCTGTCCAGTTGTTGCAGGAAGGCGAATATCTCTACCGGCTGCCGAGTGACGATGCCGGTCTCTTCGTGCAGTTCCCGCAGTGCCGCGGCCTCGAAGGTCTCCCCGGGTTCGACGTGTCCACCGGGAAGACACCAGGTGGGTGTCTCTCCGGCCTTGATACGGTAGCCGAGCAGCAGGTCGCCGCCGGGGCGGGTGACGATGACACCGACACCCACGCGGGAAACGGGGGCAGCCATCAGAGCGGTTCCTCCTGTAGCGACGCTTCCGACAAGGTCGACAGCACTGCGCTGGCCGCATAGTGGCCGCTGATGAAGGCGGCCACGATGCCCCGGAACAGCCCGCAGGCGTCACCGACCACCCAGGTCGGTTGTCCGGGCAGGCGCAGGTGGCCGTCGACGCCGGGATACCAGCCGACGCCCTCGAGGGTCGGGCCGATCAGGCGCGTCGCTTCATGTTCGATCCGGGGGAAGCTGTCGACGAGCTGGCGCAGCCCCTGCAACATCGCACACGCCACGGCGTCGCCATAGAGGCGTCGCATCCGGGCCATGGTTTCTGCGTCCTCTTCCAGCCATGCCGACAGGGGGATCTCGAAGTAGGCGTCCCGCTCGGCCATGGCGTCCTGTAATGCCGAGATCGCCTCCCGCGCCATCGATTCGTCGAGGATGCGCGTATTGAAACCGACATTGGAGCGCGCCGTGGGAGGGCCGTCCGAGTGTCCCGATACCGTCCACAGGCCTTGCGTTCGGGTCAGCACGGTGGTGCCGTTGCGACAGGCGCAGAAAGTGCGCCATTCGATACCGTCTTCGGCCGTCTGCAGCGTCAGCTTGGGATCGAGATTGGAGAATGTCTGGAAGAAGGCCTGCTCGCTGGGCTGGTCGATACGGAAGCCGACTTCCAGGCGGCGGAAGACCTTCTCGATGTTGCCCATGTCCAGTGCGCCGAAACGCCCTGTGGCCCAGATCATTGTCCTGCTGACAAGCGCGCCGGGCGCTGCGTCGGGACCTTCCAATTGCAGGTGATGGCGCTGCTCGTTGGCGTCGTAGCGGTGGGAGGTCACGCAGGTTCCGGTCAGGATGTCGATATCGACGCCATTGACCAGGCCGAATACCATCTCCTCCCGCGCCTGCAGCGGCAGGTAGCGGGAGGGGTAGTCCTTCAGATTCCAGCGGCCCTCCTCCGGCGTGTAGACGTCGGTTCTGTCCGGGAACGGTGGCGTCTGCATGCCGTAGGATTCGAGCAGCTCACAGGTCCAGGCGTAAGCGCGATGCAAGGCCTCGCGTTCCGGCAATTGCCATATCCGCGTTGCGGATGGGAAGAACGAGAACTTGCCGTCCGAGTAGAGTCCGGCCCCGCCTTGGCCTTGAGTCAGATTGGCTTCGTCGCTTCTGTCGCGCCTCGAGATATCCGGACCTCGATCGATGAGAAGTACCCGACGTCCCTGACCAGAGAGTCTTTGGGCGGCGGCCAGTCCGGCGGGGCCGGCTCCGACGATGGTGACGTCATAACTCTCCATCATAACTCTCCATGATGAGGCCTCGAGCAGTAATGCGTGTCGAACGACGATGGGATGCCCGTGACAACGAGGTCGGCGGGATCTGGGTCGCGGCAGGAGTAACAGTTTTTTACTAAAAAATGATACGATACGCTGCGTATCCTATATTATCGTATCTTTCAGGAGCTGTTTTTGACAAGGATGTCTTCCATGCCCGTCGTTTCTCCTGCACGCCCAGGTCGGCCACGCAGCGCCACGGCTTCTGCCGAGGTGATGCGAACAGCCTTGGAACTGGCGCTGGAGGGAGGAATTCACCATGCCACCGTCGAGCGGATAGTCAGCGTCTCGGGTGTGGCCAAGTCGACCATCTACCGACGTTGGCCAAATGCGGTTGCCATCGTCATGGATGCCTTTCTGGAAGCGGTAGGGCCGAGCATCGCCTACGATGACGAACTGCCCGTCGTTGCCAGTTTCCGGCGCAGCGTGCTGGCGCTGGCCGAGGTTCTCAACGGCCCTCATGGCCGCTTGCTGCAGTATCTGCTGGGCGCCGCCCAATCCGACCCCGTACTGAGCCGTGCCTTCGTCGAGCGTTGGATCGGACCGCGTCGCCAGATGGGCCGGCAAGCCATCGTCGGTGCCGTCGAGCGAGGCGAGCTCAGCCCGGAGATCGATCCGGACCTGAGCATGGATCTGATCTACGGCGCGGTCTACTACCGGCTGTCGGTCTCCTTTTGCGAGATCGACCAGGATTTCGTCGAAGCGGTCATCGATCGGGCGCTGGGGCCCTATGTGCGGGGCCGGCTCGACTGATAGCCGGCGCCAGTCGGTTCAGGCTGTCCCTGGCAGGGCGCCCATCGTCTGCCCCATGCTGATCGGGCTGCCTTCGGGATCGAAGTTGCCAAAGGCGGTCTCTCTCCCCAGGCACATCACCACCGTGGAGCCGAGCTTGAAGCGGCCCATCTCCTGGCCTTTCTCGATCACGATCGGCTCGTCGAAGCGGGTCGTCTGGATGCGCCCGCTCAGCGGCGTGACCTGACCGGCCCAGGTGGTTTCGATGGCGGCCACGATCATCGCGCCGACCAGCACCATGGCCAGCGGCCCGTGCTCGGTATCGAAGAGACAGACCAGTCGCTCGTTGCGCGCGAACAGCCCCGGAACATGGTTGGCGGTGGCGCTGTTGACCGAGAACAGCCGTCCGGGTACGTAGGTCATCTCACGCAGTGTGCCGGTCATCGGCATATGTACCCGGTGATAATCCTTGGGCGATAGATAGACCGTGGCGAAGCTGCCCTGGCGAAACGGCGCCGCGCGCGAGACGTCGCCGCCCAGCAGGGCGCCGAGCGAGTAGGTCTGGCCCTTGGCCTGGATCAGGGTGCCGTGTTCGATACGACCGTAGCGTGACAGCACGCCATCGGCGGGAGACACCAGGCCTTCGCCGATGGGGCGGGCCTCGGGTTTGAGCGCGCGGGTGAAGAAATCGTTGAAGCAGGCATAGGCGCCAGGATCCGGCTGCAAGGCCTGGCTCATGTCGACGCCGTAGGTCTGGATGAAGCGCCGGATGAACAGGTCCTTGACCCAAGGGATCCGACTATCGGCGATTTGGCCGATCAGTCGCGAGATCGCATGCTGAGGCAGCGGGTACTGAATTCTGGCGAAGAGTTCCTGGCGATCCACGATAACGACCCCGGTGAAAGAAGAGGGACTGACGGAAGGCGGACAAGGTAGCGAGAGTCCTCGGTCCGCGCAATAGACTGAGCTACGAGCTACGAGCGACTAGTACTATTTCTCGACGGGGGTATCGTCGCGGTTGCCCCACTCCTTCCAGGAGCCGGGGTAGGCGCGGACGTTGTCGTAGCCGAGTGCCTTGGCGGCAAGCCAGGTCAGACCGCTGCGGTGGTGGGTCTGGCAGTGTGTGACGATCTCCTTGTCCTGGGTCAGGCCGCGTGCCTCCAGTTCGGTGACGAGCTCGGCGTAGTCGCGCAGACGCAGGTCGTGATCCTTGTCCATCACCTCCAGCCAGTCCAGATTGACCGCCCCGGGAATATGCCCGAGCTTGCGGTTGTCGCCCTTGAGGCCGCGATACTCATCCATGGAGCGGGCGTCCCAGATGGCGAGCGCCGGGTCGCCAAGGCGCTCCAGCAACTCCTCGCGCCGGATCTGGACCTGGGGATTGAGGTAGGCCGCTTCGTACTCGCTGGGGGTCGGCGAATCCGGCGTCGTGGAGACCGGCTGGCCTTCGGCCCGCCAGGCATGGATGCCGCCATTGAGATAGGAGTAGCGGCGATGCCCGATCAGCTCCAGCGTCCACAGCAGGCGACCCGCCCAGCCGCCGCCCTCATCGTCATAGGCGACGACGTGGGTCTCCGGGGTCAGTCCGAGTTCGGAGAACAGTGCACTCAGATCGGCTTCTGAGGGCACATCGTTGGGTACGTCGCCGCTGCCGGCCAGCAGACGCCGGGACTCGAGGAAGATAGCCCCAGGCACGTGACCCGAGTCGTAACTCTCTGCCTTGAGCGGTACGTCGATGATCAGCAGATTCGGGTCATCGAGGTGGTGGGCTAGCGTGGCCGGCTCCAGAATCAGCGGCAGCTGGGGGATTTCCGAGCTCATGGGCGACTCCTGGCGTGGTTATGTTGGCGATCCCCGTGATGATGGCACATGCACCCGGCACTAGGTAGCGGGTGGCGCCATCGACCGGATTCGTTATACTGCGCGCCGCTCGGCTTGGCCTCTCGGCTTTTTTACAAGAAGTTTCGCCCAGACCTTTTTATTGAAATCAACTTCGTATACAAAATTCACGGACGCGACCGGTTCGCGTCATCAATAACAATCATCATGGCCAGGAGATTGCTGCGTGCTCGAAAAAATGTTCTCTCTGCGCTCGCTGGAAACGACGGTGAAGACCGAAGTGCTGGCGGGTGTCGCGACCTTCCTGGCGGCGATGTACATCATCGTGGTCAATCCTTCGATCCTCTCCAGTGCCGGCGTGCCGTTTGCCGGCGCCCTGACGGCGACGGTGCTGATCAGCTTCTTCGGCAGCGTGATGATGGGGCTCTACGCGCGCAACCCGATCCTGGTCGCGCCGGGTATGGGGATCAACGCGCTGTTCACTTACACCATGGTGCTGGGGGCGGGCATCGAGTGGCAGACCGCGCTGGGCTGCGTGTTCTGGTCCGGCGTGCTGTTCGGGATCCTGGCGCTGTTCAACGTGCGCCGCTACGTGGTCGACGCCATTCCGGCGACGCTGCGTCATGCCATCGCCTGTGGCATCGGCCTGTTCATCACCGTCATCGGCCTGGTCAATGCCGGGATGCTGGTCTCCAATCCGGCGACGGTCGTCGGTCTGGGCAAGATGACGCCGACGCTGGTGACGTTCCTGATCGGGTTGGGCATCACCGCCGTACTGGTCGCTCGTCGCGTCCAGGGCGCGCTGATCCTGGGGATCGTCGTCACCACGATACTCGCCATTCCCATCGGCCGGCTGTGGGGCGATGCCAGTGCCATGTCGCCCACCGGGGCGCCGACGCTGGTCAACTTCCAGGGCATCTTTGCCTGGCCGGATTTCGGGGCGCTGTGGCAGGTCGACTTCGTCGGTGCGCTGGCGGTGGCCTACTGGCCGTTCATCTTCGTGATCCTGTTCACCACCTTCTTCGACGCGATGTCGACCTTCATCGGCGTGTGCCAGGCGGGCAACCTGCTCGACGAGGACGGCGAGCCGCGCAACATTCGCCGTTCGATGATGGTGGACGCCTTCTCGGCGTTGATCTCCGCACCGCTGGGCACCAGCCCGGCCAACGCCTATGTCGAGTCCGCGGCCGGGATCAGTCAGGGCGGTCGGTCGGGCCTGGTCGCCGTGGTCGCCGGCCTGCTGTTCCTGCCGTTCCTGTTCCTGTCGCCGCTGCTGGCGCTGGTGCCGGCCATCGCCACCGCGCCGGCCCTGATCATGGTGGGCGTCTTCATGCTCTCGCCGATCCGCACCATCGACTGGCAGCAGTACGACGACGCGATCCCGGCCTTCGTGGCGATGATGCTGATCCCGCTGACCTACTCGATCACCCACGGCGTGGTGTTCGGCTTCCTGACGTTCGTGGTGGTCAAGGTCGGCGTCGGCAAGGCAAAGGAAGTGCGCCCGGCGATGTGGGTACTGTTCTTCCTGTCCATTCTGATGTTGTTCGAGGGCTGATCCAGGGCTGATCCAGGCTGCTTTTGCTTAATCAGCCTTCGTTAACGCGGCATGGGCACTCCCGAGCCAAGTTGGTTTGTTGTTGGTCAGGTTGATTTGCTCGAAGTCTCGCACCCTGGACGCCTTCCAGAACGGCGCTGAACGCAGAGCGTCGAGCCGGGTCTCGCGTCATGGATGACGCGAGAGGCGCGTTGGGCAGGATGCCCTTTCGCGCCGACCCGAGCGCAGGCGCTCTAGCGTTCGGAGTCCGCCGTTCTGTGGCGTCAAAAAGGGGAGTTTGAGGGGCTTGCCCCTCAAGAGTAACGTGCAGGAGGACGGTAGCGGCTTCGTCAGTGGTGACCTGGTACTGTTTGAATGAGTCAGCTCAGGCATTTATGGATGATCAGATATCGCCGCGTCTCAGGACGCGGCGATCGTATTTTGAGAATCAGGAGTTCGTGATGTCGTCTCTGATGCGCTGGAAGCTGGCGAAGCGCAGGGGATGGATCCCGCCGCGCTCGACGGCGTCGAGCAGGGCGCAGCCGGGCTCCTGGCGGTGGCGGCAGTCGCGGAAGCGGCAGCGGCCGAGATAGGGGCGGAACTCGATGAAACCTTCGGCCAGCTCGTGCTCGTCGAGATGCCATAGCCCGAATTCGCGGATGCCGGGCGAGTCGATCAGATCGCCGCGACGCTCTCCATCGACCGTGGTTTCCAGCGGCAGCGGGTAGAGGCGGGCCGTGGTGGTGGTGTGTTTGCCCTTGCGGGTGTCCGTCGACAGCGCCCCGATCCGCAGGGTCTCGTCGGGAAGCAGCCGGTCGATCAACGAGGATTTGCCGACCCCGCTCTGGCCAACGAAGACGGAGGTTCGAGCCGCCAGTTGCGCCCATAACCCTTCCAGCCCCTGCTCGCCGCGCGCCGAGGCTTCGATCAGTGGGTACCCCAGCTCACGGTAGCGGGCCAGCGTCGCGCGCAACGGCCCGCCCTCGGCTGGCAGCAGGTCGCTCTTGTTGAGCACCAGCACGGGAGGAATCCCGGTGCTCTCGGCGGCGACCAGGTAGCGGTCGATCAGATTGGGGTGCGGTTCCGGTTCGACCGCCACCACGATCAGGATCTGGTCGATATTGGCGGCCACCGGGCGCAGTTGACCGTGGGCATCGGGGCGTTCGAGCACGCTGTGACGCTCGCCGCGGGCGACCACCACGCCGCTGTCGTCGTTGGCCTGGCGCCAGATCACCTGATCGCCGGTCACCAGGCCTTCGAGATTGGCGCGCAGATGGCAGCGGTGCAGTCGAACCTGGTCGCCCTCGACGGATTCGACCTCCAGCGAGCGGCCGAAATGGGCGGCGACCCGGCCCGGGCGCTCGGCGCCGTATTCGCCGGCGTCGAGGCGCTCGCTGTCGCGCTCGTCCTTCTTCGAGGCGCGCTCGGCACGCTCGGCCTGGATCTTCTCGACCCGCCAGCGCTGCTGGCGGGTCAGTTTTCGGCGGCTCATGATGGGTGTCGGCTCGCGGTTGTCTGAGGCTCAAGAGGGGAGTGAAGCTCACCTCTGGCGTTTGCCCCTTCCTCGTGTCACGGGGGTAGAATGGCGGCATTGTAGCCGTTACCGACCTGCCGTGTCCGCCCGCGTCCGTGTGACCGGGGACACCGACCCTGGAGTTGTTCATGTCTGAACCATCCGCCGCTGGCGCCCGCAGCGATCTTCTGGTCTGGATAGACCTGGAAATGACCGGCCTCGACCCGGATCGGGAGCGAATCATCGAAGTGGCGACCTTGATCACCGACGGTGAACTCAATCTGATCGCCGAAGGCCCGGTACTGGCGGTGCATCAGCCGGATGCCCTGCTCGACGGGATGGACGAATGGAACCAGAAGACGCATGGTGAATCCGGACTGGTTCGACGGGTGCGCGAGAGCACCATCGACACCTCGGAAGCGGAGCGGCGCACGCTCGAGTTCCTGGCCACCTATGTCCTGCCCGGCACCTCTCCGGTCTGCGGCAACAGCGTCCACCAGGACCGGCGCTTCATGGAGCGCGAGATGCCGGCGCTCAACAACTTCTTCCACTATCGCAACCTGGACGTCTCGACGCTGAAGGAGCTGGCCAAGCGCTGGAATCCGGCGGCGGCCAACGGCTTCACCAAGCAGAACACCCATCAGGCACTGGACGACATTCGCGAGTCGCTGGCGGAGCTCAGGCACTACCGCGAAACCTTCCTGAAGCTTCCGGACTGATCGCCGACGGGGCGCCGGTCCTTCGCGGCCACGCCTCAGGCGCTGGCGATGCGCGCTTCACGCTTGATCCGCTGCTCCTCGAGCGCCCAGCGCACGTGCTCGCGAACCAGGTCGGAGGGATACGCCAGGCGGGCTCGCAGGGCATGTTCGACGCGCTCGCTCCAGGGCGCATTGCCCAGGCCGATCGCCAGGTTGCGCAGCCAGCGCTCGTAGCCGATGCGCCGGATCGGGCTGCCTTCGGTGCGCTTGAGAAATTCGCTCTCGCCCCAGGCGAACAGGTCGATCAGTTCGGCGCGGTCCAGCTCATGGCGCGGCGCGAAGTCCGGCTCTGCGCTGGCGCGAGTGAAGCGGGTGAAAGGGCAGAACAGTTGGCAGTCGTCGCAGCCGTAGACCCGGTTGCCCATGGCCCGGCGAAACTCGAGCGGAATGTTGCCGTGAAGCTCGATGGTCAGGTAGGAGATGCAGCGCCGGGCATCGATCACCTTGTCGTCGATGATGGCATCGGTCGGGCAGGCGGTCTGGCAACTGCTGCAGGAGCCGCAGTGTTCGCGCTCGAAGGGCGGGTCCACCGGTAGCGGCAGGTCGGTATAGAGCTCGCCGAGGAAGAACAGCGAGCCGGCCTGCGGATCGAGCAGCATGGCGTTCTTGCCGAACCAGCCCAGTCCGGCCTTCTGGGCCAGGGCGCGCTCCATCACCGGGGCGGAGTCGACGAAGGCGCGATAGCCGATCTGGCCGACTTCGTTCTCGATCTTGCGCGCCAGCTGGTCCAGTCGCTTGCGGATCAGCTTGTGATAGTCGCGGCCCAGAGCGTAGCGTGAAACATACGCCTTGTGCGGCTGTCCCAGTGTCCTGGTGGTCTCGACCTCGGGCGGCAGGTAATCCATGCGGGCGCTGATTACACGCAGCGTACCGGGCACGAGTTGCTGCGGTCGCGTGCGCTTGCTCCCGTGCCTGGCCATGTAGTGCATCTCGCCGTGGTGCCCGGCCGCCAGCCAGCGCTGCAGGTAGCGCTCATGGGTCTGCAGATCGGTATCCGTGATACCGATCGCCTGGAAACCGAGCTCTCGACCCCACTGTTTGACACGTGAGGCGAGGTCGTTGAAATCGACGCTGGATCGTTGTGACATACCGCAGGGACGCATGCAGGGATGGGGGTGTCGGGTGCGCTACCCTACACCACTAACCAACTCATTATCGAGTCACCTCATTATCCGGCCGAACGGCGGGGCGGGCCATGTTCGATGCCCCGAGCCGTCTCAAGACCACAGGAGTCACGATGTCTACTTCTTCCTCCTCGCAGCGGCCGCTCTCCTCTCACTGGCATCCGCTGTATTTGGCCGATCAGGTCCGTGAACTGGACCGCCGCACCATCGATGCCGAGGGTGACGGCTTTGCCTTGATGCGCCGCGCCGGAGAGTCGGCCTACGAGGCGTTGTGTGCCCGGTGGCCTGGCATCCGTCGTATCTGCGTGCTGTGCGGCGGAGGTAACAATGGGGGCGATGGCTATATGGTCGCCGCGCTGGCTGCCGCCGATGGTGTGGCGGTCGAACTGGTGGCGCTGAAGCCGGTGGCCGAGCTCGCGGGCGATGCGCGGCGAGCGGCCGAGCTGGCGGCGGAAGCGGGGGTCGTGCCGGTTGCGTGGAATGACGAACTGACGCTGGATGGGGAGTTGATGGTCGACGCGATGCTGGGGACCGGGGCCCACGGTGCGCCGCGTCCCCCCTATGCCGCGGCGATTTCGGAGGTTAACGCCAGTGGCTGCCCGGTCATGGCGCTGGATGTGCCGTCGGGCGTCGATGTCGATACCGGTCATGTCGAGACGGAAGCGGTGGCGGCGACGCTGACGGTCACGTTCGTTGGCGACAAGCTGGGTCTGCATACCGGTGCGGCCCTCGACGTGGTCGGCGATGTGATATATGCCCCGCTGGGCGTCGATCCACGGTCGCATGGCGACATCGCGCCGGTCGCCTGGCTGCAGACGCGTCAGGATCTGGCCCGGGCCCTGCCACCGCGGAAGCCCGGCAGCCACAAGGGGATTTACGGCCATGTGCTGGTCGTGGCCGGCGCCCCGGGCATGGGTGGAGCGGCGCTGATGACCAGCGAGATGGTGGCGCGCGTCGGTGCCGGCAAGGTCAGTCTGGCCACCGACGCCGCGCACGTCTCCGCCAGCCTGACCCGGTTCCCCGAGATCATGGCGCGAGGCGTGCGTGGCGCGCCGGATCTGGAGGCGATGATCGAGTCCGCCGACACGGTGGCCATCGGCCCGGGCATCGGTAACGGTGCCTGGGGACAGGCGGCGCTGCGCAGCGTGCTCGACGCCGGCAAGCCCTGCGTGGTCGACGCCGATGCGCTCAACCTGCTGGCTCGCGAGGAGAGCGGTGTCCACCGCGACGACTGGGTGCTGACGCCGCATCCCGGGGAGGCCGGGAGGCTGCTGGGAATTTCCACCGCCGAAGTGGAGCGGGATCGGCGCGATGCCGTGATCGCCCTGCAACGACGCTGGGGCGGCACGGTCGTGCTCAAGGGGGCCGGTACGCTGGTCTACGACGGCGATCGGCTCACGCTCTGCCCGTTCGGCAATCCCGGCATGGCCAGCGGCGGGATGGGCGATGCGCTGACCGGTATCATCGCCGGGCTGTCCGGCCAGCTCGCCTCGCTCGGAGAGGCTGCGAGGATCGGCGTGCTGCTCCATGCCCTGGCGGCGGATGCGGCAGCGCTGGATGCCGGCGAGCGTGGTCTGCTGGCGACTGATCTGGCATCCTATGCGCGAACTTTGGCCAACCCCCGACCTGTCTCGAGTCATGCCGATCACGCTTAACGACGAAGCCGCCCAGGTGGCCTTTGGTGAAATGCTGGGCCAGGCCCTGGCCGGTCGCGGCCAGGTGCACCTGATCGGCGACCTTGGCGCCGGCAAGACCACGCTGGCGCGTGGCATACTGCGGGCCTATGGCCATGACGGGGCGGTCAAGAGTCCGACCTACACGCTCGTCGAGCCCTACGAGACCGCGTCGGCCCGGATCTTTCATTTCGACCTCTACCGCCTCGGCGATCCCGAAGAGCTGGAGTTCATGGGCGCTCGCGACATGCTGGGCAGCGACGCGCTGTGCCTGATCGAGTGGCCGAGCCGCGGCGCGGGTTGGTTGCCGGTCCCGGATCTGGAGATTCATCTGCAACTGGTATCCGATGGCCGGCGGGTGGCGGGAACTGCTTACAGTCAACAGGGACGAGCCGCCCTGGCAAGAATGCCGGCGAGCTTGAGTCACAAGGAAGATGAATGCTGAAAGACGTTCGAGAGATGTCGGCCGCGGTCACGAGCGCTCGTCGCGATGCCCCGTCACCCGTCTCCGGTGGGGGCGGGCATTTGCTACGGCTGCTGCTGGCGCTGATCTGCTCGCTGGTCACTTCGGCCGGGTTGGTCGGGGCGGCCGTGAGCCGTCTCACTGGTCGCCGGATGGGCCGTCTGGCGAGGCATGGGCGGGCAACGGTCGCGGCGCTGATGTCTCTCTGCTGCCTGGGCATGGCCGCGCAGGCGCAGGCGGTGGAGGTCCACAACATGCGCCTGTGGTCGGCGCCGGATCACGTCCGGCTGGTGTTCGACATGTCGGGACCGGTCAACGCCAACGTCTTCACGCTGGACAGCCCCGACCGGGTGGTGATCGATCTGGACAGCACCGACCTGGATTTCGATGTCGACAAGCTGGACCTTGACGACAGCGCCATCTCCAAGGTGCGCACCGGCGTGCGCGAGAGCGGTGGGCTGCGTGTCGTGCTCGACGTCAATCGGGCCGTGGCACCCAAGAGTTTCACGCTGCCGCCTAACGAGCAGTACAGCGATCGTCTGGTGGTCGATCTCGACTATCCCGGCGCCAGCGCGGTCAAGGATCCCATCGATCCCATCGAGGCGATGATCCGGGATCAGGAGATCGCCGCGCAGCGGGCGCAGAAGGAGGCCGTTGTCGAGGGCAATCCGGAGCAGGCCGAGGCGGTGGCGTCCGCCGTCGAGGCCCAGCCACATCCCAAGCGTGACATCATCGTCGCCGTCGATCCGGGTCATGGCGGCGAGGACCCGGGCGCGATCGGCCCCCACGGCACCCGCGAGAAGGATGTGGTGCTGGATATCGCGCGCAAGGTCAAGCAGCGCTTCGACCAGACGCCGGGATTCAAGGCGTTCCTGACCCGAGACGGCGACTACTATATCGGCCTGCGCCAGCGCACCCTGATCGCGCGCCAGCAGAAAGCCGATTTCTTCGTATCGGTGCATGCCGATGCGGTGCGCAGCAGCCAGCCATCCGGCAGCTCGGTCTACGCGCTGTCTCAAGGGGGGGCGACGTCGGAGACCGCACGGTGGCTGGCAGCGAGCGAGAACCAGTCCGACCTGATCGGCGGTGTCGACGGCAGCCTGAGTCTGGACGACAAGGACGAGGTGTTGCGCGGCGTGCTGCTCGACCTGACCATGACCGCGACGATGAACGACTCGCTGGCGACCGGTGGGCAGGTGATCGACCAGCTCGGGCGGATCAACAAGTTGCACAAGTCGAGCGTCGAGCAGGCCGGCTTCGTGGTGCTGAAGTCACCTGACATTCCGTCGCTGCTGGTGGAAACCGGGTTCATCTCGAACCCGCGCGAAGAGGCCCAGCTCAAGTCGTCCGCGCATCAGGCCAAGCTGGCCCAGGCGATCTACGAGGGGATCGTGGCCCACTTCCGCCAGCATCCGCCGCCCTCGAGCCTGCTGGCGTGGCAGCGCGATCAGGGGCGTGGCGGCGCCAGCAACGAATACCGCGTCCAGCGAGGCGATTCGTTGTCCCAGGTGGCGGCGAACCACAACATCAGCATGAAGGCGCTGAAGCAGGCCAATGGGCTGGATAGCGATATTCTGCGGGTCGGGCAGGTGTTGACCATTCCAGGAGGATGACGATGACAATCCATGCGGCAGCAGCAGGAGACCGTCGGTGAGCGAGTCATCACGCATCCGCATACTCGACCCCAGGCTGGCCAACCAGATCGCCGCGGGGGAGGTGGTCGAGCGTCCGGCGTCGGTGGTCAAGGAGATCGTCGAGAACGCCATCGATGCCGGCAGCCAGCGTATCGAGGTCGAACTCGAGGCGGGCGGTTCCCGGCTGATCCGGGTGCGCGACGATGGCATCGGCATCGGCGAGGAGGATCTGCCGCTTGCGCTCTCCCGGCATGCGACGAGCAAGATCGCCTCGCTCGATGATCTCGAGGATGTCTCCAGCCTGGGATTCCGCGGCGAGGCGCTGGCGTCGATCAGCTCGGTCTCGCGGCTGGAGCTGATTTCCAACGCCGCCGACGATCCTGCCGGCGGCTGGCGCGTGGTGGCCGAGGGGCGCCAGATGGAGCCCCGTGTCACGCCCGCACCACACCCGCGGGGCACCTCGGTGCTGGTGCGTGACCTGTTCTTCAATACGCCTGCGCGACGCAAGTTCCTGCGCACCGAAAAGACCGAGTTCGGTCACGTCGAGGAGGCGTTCCGCCGGCTGGCCCTGTCCCGTTTCGACATCACCTGGGTGCTGCGGCACAATCAGAAGGTCGTTCATCAGTTGCCCGGTGTGGCATCGGATCAGGCCGGGCGCGAGCGCCGGATCGGTAACTTGCTGAGCCGGCGCTTTCTGGACGAGGCGCTGCACGTCGATCTGGAGGCCACGGGGCTGCGATTGTGGGGCTGGGTGGGGCAGCCGACCCATTCGCGGGCCCAGGCCGATCAGCAGTACTTCTTCGTCAACGGGCGCATCGTCCGGGACCGCCTGGTCGCCCATGCCATTCGTCAGGCCTATCGCGACGTGATGTTTCACGGCCGGCATCCGGTATTCGTGCTCTACCTGGAGCTCGATCCACGGGTGGTGGACGTCAATGTGCACCCGACCAAGCATGAGGTGCGCTTCCGCGACGGCCGTCTGGTCCACGATTTCCTGTTCTCGAGCCTGCATCGGGCGCTGGCATCGGTGAAGCCCAACGACGCCATGGTGGAAGGCGGCGCAGAGGGCGCGCATGAACCGGCCGGCGAGGGCGCTGCCGCATCGATCTCGTCACGGCCGGACAATCCGACGTACCCGCCGGCCGGGGGCGAGGCTCCGAACTGGCAGCAACAGCGGATGACGCTGGCCGGGCAGCACTCACCGGGCGGGCAGGCCGGGCAGAATCGGCCCGGCACGCAACGCATTCGCGAATTCATGGCCGGTTATCACGCGCTGCACCCGGATCATGAGTCGACGCTTCTCACGCCGCGGGAAGCGGATGGTGGCGCGCCCGGCGGCGAGGCGGCCAGTGTTGCCCAGCAGGAGCGCCCCCCGGCGGCGGTGACGACCCTTCCGGCCACGGACGACACCCAGGCCCCGCCGCTGGGGTACGCGGTGGCGCAGCTGCATGGCGTGTACATCCTGTCGCAGACCGAGCGCGGGATGGTGATCGTCGACATGCATGCCGCCCACGAGCGCATCGTCTACGAGCGCATGAAGCAGCAGATTCATTCGGGCGCACTCGATGCCCAGCCGCTGCTGGTGCCGGTCTCCATGGCGGTCAGTGCGGGTGAGGCCGAAGTGGCGGATCAGGAGCGCGAGGCGTTCGCCCGGCTGGGGGTCGTGCTCGATGCGGCCGGCCCGGAGACGCTGCTGATTCGCCAGGTTCCGGCGCTGCTGGCCGACGCGGACATCGAGCCGCTGGTGCGGGACATGCTCGGCGATCTCGAGAAGTTTGGCCGTTCCGATCGTCTCGAGACCCGCATCAACGAGTTGCTCAGCACCATGGCCTGCCACGGCAGCGTGCGCGCCAATCGCCTGCTGACGCTGCCCGAGATGAATGCGCTGCTGCGCGACATGGAACGTACCGAGCGTAGCGGGCAGTGCAATCACGGGCGCCCCACCTGGACCGAAATGTCGATGGCGCAGCTCGACAAGCTGTTCCTTCGCGGCCAGTGAACGAGGATGTCTGTGAACGAAAACGATGGTCGCATGCACGACGAATCTTCTGGTCCGAGAGAGCACGGTGGCTCGAGGCGGGATGATCGTCCGCTGGCGATCCTGTTGCTCGGACCGACGGCCGCCGGCAAGACCGACAGCGCGATTGCGCTGCATCGGCGCTTCGACGCGGAACTGATCAGTGTCGACTCGGCGATGGTCTATCGCGGCATGGATATCGGCACGGCCAAGCCGTCCCGGGAAGAACTGGCAGCGGCGCCGCATCGTCTGATCGACATTCGCGATCCGGCCGAGGTCTATACCGCCGCAGACTTTCGTCT
>NZ_CALFQK010000012.1:0-7170 GCF_937921195.1 uncultured Salinicola sp. | reverse complement strand
GAAGATCGAGGCCGCCAGCACCGCGCTGGCGCCGCCCTCGGTCACGCCTTCGACCAGGTGATCCAGATTGCCGACCCCGCCCGACGCGATCACCGGCACCGCGACCGCGTCCGAGATCGCGCGGGTCAGGGGCAGGTTGAACCCGGCCTTGGTGCCGTCCCGGTCCATCGAGGTGAGCAGGATCTCTCCCGCGCCCTTGGCGGCCACGAGCCGGGCGAATTCCACGGCGTCGATGCCGGTGGGCCGGCGGCCGCCATGGGTGAAGATCTCCCAGCGCGGCGTCTCGCCCTCGGCGCTGACCCGCTTGGCGTCGATCGCCACCACGATGCACTGGCTGCCGAAGCGCTCGGCGGCCTCGCGCACGAAATCCGGGTTGGTGACGGCGGCGGTATTGATCGAGACCTTGTCCGCCCCGGCGTTGAGCATGGTGCGGATATCCTCGCAGCGACGGATGCCGCCCCCGACGGTGAGCGGGATGAATACCTCGCCGGCAATGCGCTCGACCATCTCGACGGTGGTGTCGCGGTCTTCGTGGCTGGCGGTGATGTCGAGAAAGGTGATCTCGTCGGCGCCCTGCTGGTTGTAGCGCTTGGCGATCTCCACCGGGTCGCCCGCATCGCGAATACCGACGAAATTGACACCCTTGACCACGCGGCCGGCGTCGACGTCGAGGCAGGGAATGATGCGCTTGGCCAATGTCATGAGCGGGCTCCTTCGGTATCGATCCGATCGCCCCGAATCGAATCGCCCTGAATCGAATCACTCAAGGCCTGGGCCTCGGCGACATCGAGCGAGCCTTCGTAGATGGCTCGGCCGGTGATGGCACCGATGATGCCGCTGTCGGCGACCTTGGCCAGCGCGCGGATGTCTTCCAGATCGGTCACTCCGCCGGAGGCGATCACCGGCAGGCCACCGTCGCGGGCGAGTTGAGCGGTGGCTTCGACGTTGACGCCTTGCATCATCCCGTCGCGGGCGATGTCGGTGTAGACGATCGAGGAGACGCCGTCATCTCGAAAGCGCCTGGCCAGGTCCACTGCCTTGACCGTCGAGACCTCGGCCCAGCCGTCGGTCGCGACGAAACCGTCGCGGGCGTCCAGGCCGACGATCACGTGGCCGGGGAAGCGACGACACATCTCGCCGACGAACTCCGGCTCCTTGACCGCCTTGGTGCCGATGATCACGTAGCTGACGCCGGCGGCGAGATAGTGCTCGATGGTCTCGGCACTGCGAATGCCGCCGCCGATCTGGATCGGCAGGTCCGGATAGGCGCGGGCAATCGCCGTGACGGCTTCACCGTTGACCGGCTTGCCCTCGAAGGCGCCGTTGAGATCGACCAGATGGAGCCGCCGGGCGCCGGCGTCGACCCAGCGTGCGGCCATCGCCACCGGGTCGTCGCCGTAGGACGTGGCATCGTCCATGCGGCCCTGCTTGAGCCGCACGCACTGGCCGTCCTTGAGATCGATGGCGGGAATTACCAGCATGGTTTCGAGTCCTTTGAGTCAGTCAGGTGCCGTCTGAAAAGCCGGCGAGGCAGCCACTTCCCGGATCGTGCCTAGGGCGCCCAGTTGACGAAATTTTCCAGCAGTTGCAGGCCATCCCTGGCGCTCTTTTCCGGGTGGAACTGCACCGCGAACACGGTGCCTCGGCCGGTGACCACATGGGCCTCGGCGCCAGCGTAATCGGTCTTGCCGAAGATATCGGCATCTTCCAGGGCTTCGACGTAATAGCTGTGCACGAAGTAGAATCTCGCGCCGTCTTCGATGCCGTTCCACAGCGGATGCGCGTGGTGCTGCGTCACCCGGTTCCAGCCCATGTGGGGCACCTTGAGACGCTCGCCCTCGGGGCTGACCAGTTTGTGGCCGAAGTGACGGACGCCACCGGGGAGAAAGCCGAGGCAATCGATGCCGCCGTTCTCCTCGCTGCGCTCGAACAGCATCTGCTGGCCGACGCAGATACCGAGCAGCGGTTTGGCCTGCTCCTCGAGCAGGTCCTTGACCAGCCCCTCGAGCTCGGTGCGCTGGAGTTCGCCCATGCAGTCGCGGATCGCCCCCTGGCCGGGCAGCACCAGCCGCGAAGCGCCGCGAATCGAGCGCGGGTCGCGGGTCACCATGACGTTTTCATGGGTGACGTGCTCGAGCGCCTTGGCCACGGAGTGCAGATTGCCCATCCCGTAATCGATCACGGCGATCGTCATTGCGGTTTCCTCGCTGAGTCGGTGATGGCGCCGGCCGGTATCACAGGCTGCCTTTGGTCGACGGCATCTGGCCGGCCATGCGCGGATCCTGCTCGACAGCCGCTCGCAGTGCGCGACCGAACGCCTTGAAGATGGTCTCCGCCTGATGGTGCGCGTTGAAGCCCTTCAGGTTGTCGATGTGGAGGGTGACCTGGGCATGGTTGACGAAGCCCTGGAAGAATTCCCAGAACAGTTGGGTATCGAGTCGGCCGATGGTCGCGCGAGTGAACTCGACATCCATGAACAGCCCGGACCGCCCCGAGAAGTCGATCACCACGCGGGACAACGCCTCGTCGAGTGGCACGTAGGCGTGGCCGTAACGGCGAATGCCGCGCTTGTCCCCGATCGCCTGGGCGAATGCCTGGCCCAGGGTGATGCCAAGATCCTCGACGGTGTGGTGCTCGTCGATCTCGAGGTCGCCCTGAGCGTCTATCGTCAGGTCGAGCATGCCGTGGCGAGCCACCTGATCCAGCATGTGGTCGAGGAAGGGGACCCCGGTTCGGCAATCGAGACGGCCGCTGCCGTCCAGATTCACCGTGACCGTGATCTGCGTCTCGTTGGTGTCGCGCGACACCGTGGCGATGCGCTCGGACATGCGGGGGAAATCTCCCGGTACGGTTGGCGAGAATCGGCCATTATAGTGAATCGGGCCCCGCATCCGCTACAATGTCGGTGTTTATCGAGCGGCTGTCATTCGGCCGTTCTCCACCGCAGTCAAGTCGTTCCGCCGACAGGGAGACACAGGGGGCATGCCGGAAGCCGCACAGCAGGTCGAGTCGCATCATCGGGTCACGCTCCGTCGCATCGTACTCGCGTGGAGCCTCGGTCCCGGCGCACGAAGGCCTGCCCACGTCAGTGCACAGGGAGGATTCGAATGAAGGGGCTGGTCAGGGCACTGCTGGCGGCGATCGGGGTGCTGGGGATTCTGGTCGTCGTGGCCGTCGTCTACATCACCACGTTCTTCGACCCGAACGACCTCAAGCCGCGTCTGATCGAGGCGGTCCGCAACCAGAGCGGGCTCGAGCTGCGTCTCGACGGTCCGTTGTCGTGGTCCTTCTATCCGCGCATCGGCGTCAGCGTCAAGGACGCCGAAGCCTGGCTTCCCGAACAGTCGCAGGACGACGCCCCCTTTGTCGGCTTCGACAGTGCCGAAGTGAGCGTGGCATTCACGCCATTGCTGACCGGAGACGTGTCGGTCGATGGCCTGATTCTCGATGGCATGCGGCTCAATCTGGCCCGCGACGCGCAGGGCCAGGGCAACTGGCAGGTGCTGCTGGATCGCCTGGCCGGCGACGATAGCGCTGACCCATCCTCGCCAGGCGCAGGTGGGACGCCGTCGCAGAATACCGCCGAGCCGGAGCCGCCGGCCCAGCCGGAGAAGAAGGGCCCCGGTCTGAAGCCGGGCGAGGATCAGGCCGTGGCGTTCGATATCGCCAGCGTCAAGGTGGCCAACAGCCAGGTGAACTACGTCGACCGGCAGAAATCGTTGGATGTCACCCTGGCCAACCTCAGCCTGCAGAGCAGCAACGTCAGCCCGCAGTCGTCGTTCCCGGTTCAGCTCTCGTTCGATGTCGACGGGCGCCAGCCGGACATCGAGGGCAACCTCCAGTTCAAGAGCCAGATGCGCATGGATCTCGGCGCCGGACGCTACACCTTCGGGAACGTGACGCTCAACGGCAAGGCGCAGTTGCCGGCGTTGGCCGAGCAGGCACAGTCGCTCAACCTGAAGGTCGCCACGCTGGTCGCGGATACCCAGGCCAAGCAGTATCGGGCCGACGGAATCGAATTGGGCGCTTCGCTCTACCACACGGCCATGCAGGAAACGCCGCTGTCGCTGGATCTGCGCGCCAATGCCGTGGCCGACCTGGAGGCCCGCACCGCCACGTTCGGCGATGTCGTCCTGAGCGGCGACGATGGGCTGAACCTGAAAGGCAACCTGGACGTCACGCAACTGGACGACGCGCCTCGATACCGGGGGCGGCTGGAACTCGCGCCGCTATCGGTTCGGGACTGGCTGACGCGCTTCGGTATCGACGTGAACAGTGCCGACGACAAGGCGCTCACCGCGCTCTCGTTGAGCGGGCCCTTCACCGGCAGCGCCCAGCGTATCGACTTCGACGACTTGCAGCTGACGCTGGACGACACCACGTTTAAGGGCTCGCTGGGGGGCGCCTTCGACGGCCGGGAGCTGGACTTCGATCTGGCGGGTGATCAGCTCGACCTGGATCGCTACCTGGCCCCCCGGACCCAGAGCGCGGACGGGACCCAGAGCGTTGATGGCAAGGAGACGGCCTGGCTGTCGGCGCTCGGTGTCCAGCCGGCGTTGGCCGCGGCCGAAGGCGCCGAACTGCTGCCGGTCGATTGGCTGGCGGAGCTCAAGCAGGAAGGGCACTTGACGCTCGATTCGCTCAAGGCCAAGGGCATTCGGATGGGGGATGTCGAGTTGACCACCAGTGGCAGTGGTGGTCGCCAGCGTATCGACTCGCTCGATGCCTCGCTCTACGGCGGCTCGCTGAAGGCCTCGAGCGCGCTCGATCTTCGCCAACCGCCGCTGAAGCTGTCCTTCACCGAGCGCATGAATGGCGTCGACATCGCGCCGCTCTACCAGGACTTCAGCGGCAAGGACTCTCCGCTGCGCGGCAAGCTCAATCTGCAGGGGGATTTCGATTCGCGTACCAATACCGCCGAAGGACTCAAGCAGAATCTCGATGGCCAGGCGGCGCTGCGGATCGACGACGGCGCCATGCTCGACGTCAACGTGTCACGTCAGCTGTGCAGCGCGGTAGCGACCCTGGAAGGGCGCGAGTCGACCCGTGAATGGAGCGAGGACACCGCCTTCGATCGGCTGCAGGCCAGCGTGAAGGTCGACAATGGTGTGGCCCACAACGACGATCTGGATATCGCCATTCCCGGCATCGCGGTGACCGGCAAGGGTGATGTCAACCTGGTGACCAACCGGTTCGACTACCGTGCGGCGGCGCGCTTTACCGACACCGCCGACAAGGCTGCCTGCGGCGTCAATCCGCGCCTGGCCAAGATCGACTTCCCGATTCGCTGTCAAGGCAGCCTGAGCGACGCACCCGGGCAGTGGTGTGGATTCGATCGCGAAGCGTTCCAGGAGTCGCTGGCGAATCTCGCCACGGACGAGGCCAAACGCAAGGCTGGCGAGCGTATCGACGAAGAGCTGAACAAGCAGCTGGATGAAGAGACCCGTCAGAAGATCGACGACAAACTGGGGGAAGGCGCATCCGAGAAACTCGGCAACAAGCTCCGCGATCTGTTCAAGTGAGCCGGACCGGTAGCCGGTTCCCCGCGCCGACACGATGTCGGCGCCCTCTTGCCAAGCCGGCCAACGGCGCTCTGATTTTCCTGATCGATTCACCATCGATGTTCAACTCGATTCCACCACTCTGGAGAGGTGCGGTTTGGCGGAAATAGCCCTATCGGCCGAGGCCTTTCGCGAGCGAGTGTTCGGCTGGTTCGACGCGCACGGCCGCAAGTCGCTGCCGTGGCAGCACGACAAGACGCCCTACCGGGTCTGGGTGTCGGAGATCATGCTGCAGCAGACCCAGGTCACCACCGTCATCCCCTACTTCGAACGCTTCATGGCGCGCTTCCCCGATGTCCGGACGCTGGCGGAGGCGCCCCAGGACGACGTGCTGCACCTGTGGACCGGGCTTGGCTACTACGCCCGCGCGCGTAACCTGCACAAGGCGGCCCAAGTCGTCGTCGACGAACACGATGGCGAGTTCCCGACCCATGACCTCGAGGCGATGACGGCGCTGCCGGGGATCGGTCGTTCCACGGCCGGCGCCATCGTCAGCATCAGCACCGGCCAGCGTGCCGCGATCCTCGATGGCAACGTCAAGCGCGTGCTGGCCCGCCTGCACGCGGTGGAGGGCTGGCCGGGCAGGAGCGACGTGCTGGCGAGGCTGTGGGAGCTGGCGGAGCGCTATACGCCGGAACGCCGGCTGCCGGAATACACCCAGGCGATGATGGATCTCGGCGCCATGATCTGCACGCGCGGCAAGCCGAGCTGCCTGCTGTGTCCATTCGAGGATGTCTGCGTGGCCCACGAACAGGGCGATGAGCGCCGCTATCCCGGCTCCAAGCCCAAACGCGAGTTGCCGACGCGGCGGACGCAGATGTTACTGTTGCAGGACGACACGGGACGGGTGCTGCTCGAGCAACGTCCGCCCAGCGGTCTGTGGGGCGGCCTGTGGGGCTTTCCCCAGTTCGATGGCGACAGTGAGCTGCATGACTGGCTGGAGCGGCGCTATCGAGGCTCTCACCTCGGCACTGCCTGGCAGCCGTTCATACACACGTTCACCCACTTTCGCCTGGAGATCACGCCGAGACCGGCTCGACTACCGGATCGCCGGGCCGCCACCGTGGCCGAATCGAACCAGCAGTGGGTCGATCCCGCCGCACCGGCGAATGTCGGGTTGGCGGCGCCGGTCAAGACCCTGCTGGCCACGTTGGCCCAGGCGCATGCACTTATCGACTGAGAGGAGGCTTACATGGCGCAGACGGTATTCTGCCGCAAGTACCAACAAGAGCTCGAAGCGCTGGCGTTCCCGCCGCTGCCCGGTGCCAAGGGCCAGGAGATTCAGCAGACGGTCTCCAGGCGCGCCTGGGAGGAGTGGCAGGCGCTGCAGACGCGGCTGATCAACGAGAAGCATCTCAATATGCTGGACCCGCAGGCGCGGGAGTACCTGACGACGCAGATGAATCGGTTCTTCGACAATCAGGAGACCGATCACGCCGAGGGCTACGTACCGCCAGGCCAGTGATTTCCGGCAGGGTGAAGGGAACTCATCTTTTTGAAATAAAAAGGCTTGACCCCCAAACGGCATGCTGGTTAAATGCGTCCCCGTTGGCGAGGGCCAGATAGCTCAGTTGGTAGAGCAGGGGATTGAAAATCCCCGTGTCGGCGG
>NZ_CALFQK010000011.1:0-7492 GCF_937921195.1 uncultured Salinicola sp. | reverse complement strand
CCGCAGGCACCTCATGAACGTCCTCACCATGGTCGCTGTCGGCATCTCCATGATCATCAGCTCCGTCAACCTCGGTTAAAGGAAAAACCATGAACGACAACCACCTCGTCGTCTGCGGTCAGCAGGTCGCCATCGGCCCCATGCTCGCGCACATGATGCTCACCAGCCAGGACCTGCAGGACCGGCTGCTCGGCCTCGCCGACCAGGACGAGAGCATCAGCGAGGTGCACTTCCCGGTCGCCGAGACGCGCGGCGTCATCACGCTCGAACTCGGCATCGCCTGCGGCTTGCCCATGCTGACGGTCGCCTATGTCGACGAGACCCATACCGCCACCTTCGGGCACGTCGGCGGCGATTCGATCGAGACGATCGAGAAGACCTTCGAGGGCGAGGCCGAGGTCATCGAATGGCTCGAGGACAACCGGGATCATACGGGTAGCCACAGCCAGGACGAGACCCTGCCCTTCGCCGACCGGTTCGGCGAGTACGCGCGGGTCACGGTGACCGACATCGAGGCGAGCCCCTCGCACGACGGCACCTGGGTCGCGACAGGCGACGTGTGGTCCGACCATCTCGACGCCGGTCTCCAGCGCGAGGCCGAAGCCTCCCGCAAGGCGGCCTGAGCCTTCCATCCACCGCAGCGTGAAAAGAGAAGAGGATCTCCCCTCGGGAGGGGAGATCGATACGTTCCGGAGCGAAGGGAAAGGACCCTTCCTCGCATCCGGTGATACACCAGCGCGAAAAAATTCGTTTCGCCGCATGAACCGACGTCAGCCAGGCGGAGCGCACAGAGCGCTCCAATCCATTCTGACAACATATCAAGACGAATTGAAATAAAGAGAAGGAAAAATATCCATGACCAAGCGCGACGTCGTCCTTGAAATCACCAACGCCGATGGCACCGATTTCCAGCAGTGGCTGCTCGGCATTCCGGCAGAGATGGACGCGCAGGCAGCCTTGCCGAGCCTCGTGCAGGCGGTCATGGACAGCCTCGACAGCTCTGGCATCGACGACTTCCAGGCCCGTTTCGGACCGAAGTCGCAGAGCGTAACGGACACCGAAGACGGCGCTATCGTCGGCCTGCTCGTGCCGCAGTTCAGCGTGCGCGAGTTCGATCCCGCCATCGACCAGAAACTGGTCGATGCCTACGAGGCGACAGCCGACGACGTGCAGTCCACGACCGATGGACTAGACGATATATCGGAAGACGAGATGATGGAAGACAACACAACCCTCGCGCGCAATTCGGACGGTGTCATTCAACGCTATTCGATTTTCGATTTCAAAGACCTGAGGACGGGGCTGGAGTGCACCGAGGCAGACCTGGATGACGAAATGGTTCGACTGATCCTCGCCCGGAACGAACAATACACAATCCTGCATGATCGTTTCGGCGAATATGCGGCAGGCAGAGTTTTCTGCCATGCAACTACGGACGAGAAGGTTTCGACCACGATCTTCGGCAACGACGATTATTCGTCCATCATCACAACCTACGGTGAAGACGGTTCGCCCAACACCCACGTCCTGTGCCACAACGACAATGGTGATGAGCCCGTCACGCTCGCGAAATCAGCCTGATCCAGCAACCGCCCGCCGGGAGCAAGCTTCCGGCGGGCTCCATCGATCAGACATAACGAAAGGAAAGACATGCTCAAGAAACTTCCCGGCATCGACGACATGAACACCACGCCCAGGACCTGCGACCTTTCCGACTTTGAAAACTGCGATTCCCTGGAAAACGACCAGAAGCGCGTGCGTGCCATCCTGCGGAAAATGCCCGGCATGCAGGATCCCATCGAAGGACGTTCGATCAAGGCCGCCGACGTCGCCTATGAAATCGCAAGCACCGTCGTTTCCATCATCTATTACGATATCCACGACATCACGGTCGAGACCCGCCGCGCACTCGTCACGGCCTTCAGCGAAATGATCGACAGCGACAGCATCGCGGCGATCCAGCGCCTGCTTGCCCCGTTCGCCGAGGGCGAGGCGCTTGAGGAACGTACCGAAATCGTCTTCGGTATCGCTATCAAGACGGCGCCACAGATGTTCCCCAACATCTACTACAATGACCGCGAGACCAGCGTTCTCGGCGTTCCTGTATACATAGCCAAACACATCCGCAATTCCAAAGGTCCCAACACCCTTCCCGGCCGACTACCACGAGAAATGGCTGGCAACTTCTCGTGCAGAATTCGCCCCGGCCAGTCGTTCACGCCTTTCGGCGAGAGGCTTGCATATCAAGCGAGTGATCTTGTCATCAATGACAACGGGACGGAAGACATCATCCCGCTCGGCTGCTCGATCCAAACGTTCGGAGATGCGGAATTGGTCGTTCTTGCCCAATACATCAAAGAACGCCTGGCAGCCTGATTCATGCAGCGATTCCAGGGGCGACACCTGAAGAAGGACCTGACCGGGAAGGCTGGTGCAGCATGACCTGGACCCTGTCCGGCCAGGCGCTCCAGCCGGAAACGGACGCCGCCAAGGCGGCCTGAGCATGCTCGCCCGCGTCCTCCACAGGCTGCGGACCGGGCTCGGTCCCGGTCGTCCGTCTCCCGGTCCAGTCGCCGGTCCCGAAGTCCCGGACTGCCCCCACACCCGGTCCCTCGAGAACACCGGCGATCTGGGCGAGGGCCTGCGCTTCTGCAATGACTGCAAGCGCGTGCTCCGGCTCGAGAAACGCCGCGTACCCGAGAGGAATCCGGACGGCAGCTGGGCCGATCCGTCCTTCCACCGGACCCTCGACCGCGAGGAATCCATCTCCGCGCTGAAGGACCTGCAGGCCCGTCAGCGGATCTGAACCCTGCTCGTCGCAGGGCAGACGAACCGGACGGGGAGAAGGAAAATGGACGATCTCAGCAGGCAGCTGACCCTCGGCCAAGCCTACGACATCGCGGCCTACGCCAAGACCTCCAGCACGCCCCGCCTCTTCTGGGCTCTCGACCGGTTCGACTTCGACCGCGACACCCTCGGCGAGGACGCCCGCGTCCAGCGGCTGGAGGCCAGCCAGGCCTGCGCGATCGAGCTCGACCGCCGCGGCGTGCCCCTGCGCGATCCGACCGTGAAGGTCGGCTTCCCCCGCATGACGCCGGCCTGATCCGTCCCCACCACAGGAGACGACCATGGCAGACAACGCCGCAGACAATCCCGCACCGGCCAGCCGCACGCACAGCGTCAGCCTTGCGATCCGCAACACCACCACCGGAGAAGCGGCCTTCCCCGCCTACACCTTCGCCTCGAAGGAAGAGGCCGACCGCTTCAGCGAGTGGGCCTCGGCCAAGGGATTCGACCCGCGACCGGGTCGCTACTTCACCAGCGCGCAGGAGGCCATGCGTCACGCCGCGAGCATCTCGGACGCCTACTGGAGCTGATTCCTCCGGACCCCAAGCACAGGAGATCGAGATGAAGGCCAAGGACGACGATCGCCTCGACTCCATCCTGTGCGGTCTCGCCATGAAGAGCATCGAAGGGCGGATCCACGGTCCGCCCTTCCCGCACGTCCGAGGCAGGACGACCGACCGTCTCACGCTCTTCCTCATCGAACGGGGCGTCCTTGCGGCCGATGCCTACGACCCCGCCGCGGACGACCCGAACGAGCGCAACGTCATCGCGCGCGTGCGCTTCGCAGGCCGCTTCACCGCCCATCTCGAGCGCCGAGATGATAGCATCGTCGCGGCCATCAGCATGCCTGCGGCCATCATCACGAGAGGGCGGGTGAACATCTCCGGCCTTCCCCTGTCCCGTGTCAGCCTGCTGCGCGAGCGGATCACACCTCCAGGCACTCCGGACGGATCCGGGATCACGCTCGCGGACCTCTTCGAGGGGCTTCCCTCCCTGCCGATAAGACAGATGAGATGGCACGACGGCCACACCTCCATCCTCTACCAGGAGGAGACGCTTCCCTGGCCCGGCAATCGCTTGGCGGATTGATCGAATTGATCAGGTGGAAAGGAAAAAGACGATGCTCGCAGCGCTCGCCAAGGCAGAACGGATCGCCCCTGCTCCCTCCATCGACGGAGATGCCGCCAACGGCAAGCTGAGCAAGGGCGCCCGCAAGCGCCGCAACCGCAGGGTCCGCAAGGAGGCCGAGCGCAAGGCAAAGCGCAACGCCGAGCGTCCGCTGCACGGCTGCAAGATCCGCTTCGACCACGGCAAGAACCGCATCGACTGGGATCACTACAAGAACAGGAAGGCGAACGAGGGCGAGCGCATGGCCGTCCTCGCGCCGGGCGAACTGGACGACGACATCTCCGATCTCTTCCCGCCGATCCCGGCCGGTTTCGACAACACCATCGAGGAACTCGATGGCATGCTCGAAGCCGCCTACGGCAAGGTCCCGCCGGTCGCCAAGCCCGCCAAGCCCTTCAAGGCCTGGAACGAGGACGGCACGGTCTATCTCGGTGAAGAGGTCCTGAAGCTGGCCGCCGAGATCAAGGCCGAACGCAAGGCCGAGGCCAAGGCGGCCGCCGCCGAGGCCCGCAAGATCCGCAACGCCGAGAAGCGTGCAGCCGGTCTCCCGCTGCGCGCTCCGGCCAGGAAGAAGATCCTCACCGGCCGCGACATCCCCGGCCGGATCCGGGGCCGCGTCACCGTCACCGGCACGATCAACGCGAAGACCGGCGAGGCCCTCGTCATCGACGTGGCGTTCCGCAACACCGTCCACCAGGGCATCATCGTGTGGGCCGGCGCCGTCCAGCCGACCGTCACCGCGGCGGCCGAGAAGGGCAAGGCGATCGACCTCGTCATCTCCCAGCCGGCCAACGACCGGTTTAAGCCCTCGGTGCGCAGCGCCGCATAAAAAAATCTTCAGAGACAATTCGATCAGACGATTCATCCAAGAAGGAAAAACAACCATGCATGGCCAGCTCGTCAGCATCCAGATCGACAATGACCGACCGGACGATGACCAGGGGACCGGCATGCTCATGACGGTGATCGAGCCCTATCTCGAAGCCGGCGAGGCACTGAAGATCATCATTGCCCGGGAGAAAGCCGAATGCGTCGGGCTGGATAGCGACGACGAGGTCCGGACCTGCGAACTCATCGACGAGATGGAATGGCCGGAAGAGAAGAACGAGGACGGACACCTCATCCTCGATTCGGTGCGTTACGGCGGCATCATGACCGCAGAAGACGGCTGCGGTGAGGAATACCGCTTCATTCCCATCTCGCTGAACTACCAGGGCATCGATATCGAAGGCCGGGTGAAAGTGGAGACGGGAGCCGGTATGCAACCATCGCAGATGGATGAAAACAGCAAGTCCGCCCTCGAGGAAATTCAGCACGAGGACCGGATCAAAGCCGAGCGGACCATCGAAACACTGATCGGTCTGATCGCCCAGGAAAAGATATCCCGCCGAAACGAAGGTGCCTGGTTCGACGGACGTCCGATCGAAATCGAGCACCACATCACTCCGGACGCCGTCATTCGCATCCGTAACTTTCGTGATCCACACGGAGGAAAACGGATGAAGACAGACGGGCGGATTCGCCTCCAGCTCGTCGTTACCACCGAGGACCCGGAGGAAGCGCTGCAGTGGATGCACTCGACGGGTGCAGCGCTGTGGGAGGTCGCCCCGGATATCGCCGAAGACGAAGAAACCGGATTCGGAGCAATGCAGGAAATGCTGCTGGAACTGGACACCGCACGCACGAAGCACAAGCGTCAGTATGATGCGGCCACCGGTCAATATGATGCAGGCGAGCACGTCATCGTCTTCAAGCTCAAATAGGTCGGCGTCAGCGGCATCAAGGAAGGAAAAACCATGGCCAGAAAGCCATTGCATCTCGTCCTTCCGGTAGGGCAGGCCCCGGCGAAGAAGACGATCAGGCTCGTCGTCAACACCGAGGGCTTCCTCATCTATGACAGCGGGCAGGCATCGCAATGGCATGTCGACGACACGCGCGTGATGAAGGACCAGCCTCACCGCATCTACGGTTTCGACTTCGCAATGAAGGCCGATTTCACCGTCCTGGCCGAACGGATCGAAGGGCGTAGCTTCGAAACTCACGGGGCCCGCGCCTATCGCATCGAGCTTCTGATCCACGACGGAACCATCGCTGCCCACGGCGGCACACCGCCGGATGACGCCACCAGCGACATGTGGTGCTGCTGCAGGCGCTACACCGGCCAGAGCAGTTGGACGACCTTCAACTGCGCCGAACATTTCGGCGAGGAAGTGCTCGATCTTCCCTTCCCGGGCCTCATCGCATTCAATGAGAAAGACGCACGCATCCGGCTCGCCGAAAAGCTGGCTTCCCTGAAGCTCGCAGCCTGAAAGAGGCATCCCTGGCGGGGTCATCGAATCGATCAGAGAGAAGGAAAATACATGAATGCAATGACGCTTCCGACCACCGAAGACCTGGGCTCGAAGACGATGACATTCGCCGGGCACGATTGCACCGTCACCCCGGTCGTCGTGCTTCGCAGCACCGAAGACGACCTCGATACGGGCAATCGCATCGGCGGCGCGGCCGACCTGCCGGTCGGATACGAGGTGCCATGTTTCACCACCGAAGAAAACGGCCCGGCCGACACCCCGCTCGGCCATATCCTCACTCTCGACACCGCGACGATCAACGCGATGTATCCGGATCTGGCCACCCTGCCCGCCGGCAAGCTCGTCTTCCTGGGCACTACGGATCTCGGCATGGTCGCCGCAAACGGGCACAGTTCCACACGCGTGAGCCGTGTCGTTCTCGTTCCCGCCGACCAGGAAACCAAGAGCGCTGCCGACACCGACGCTTTCGTGGGCCGGGGCCTCGTCTTCTCCGCCACCAGGATGTTCGAACTCGGCGAAGACGCCGAAGCCCTCATCGAGGAACTCTACGAAAACGACCGCGACGAAGAGGCCGATGCTCTCTACGAGACCATCGACGCCGCGGCGAAGGAAGCCGGTGTCGACGAGGACGACTACGGCGCCGTCGCCTTCGACGAAATCAACTGCGTGCAGTGCGATCCCGTGCTGCGTGCCGCAGAAGAGGCCGTCAAGCTCTTCGGCATGGATCCGGTCGATGAAGACACCATCGACGGTTGGGTCTGCCTTGCCCAAGTCAACGAGCTCGGCACCAACAGCGGCTCGGTGATCGACTGGGAGGAAGGCAACCTCACCTACGCCATCCGCAAGGACGACCTCGTCGCCGGTCGCTTCGACCGCGTGGGATGCATGTTCCACTTCGGCTGATACGCCAGGCATCCTGATACCAATGCGCTGCCGGCATCCTGAGCCCATGACCGGATGTCGGCAGTCTCTCTTCATGCGGGATGATCAATCCGATCTCAGTGTATGAAGGAAAAAGAGATGTCCGAGACCGCATCCGACACGACCGCTCCAGAAAGCGTCATTCGCACCGTCTCCTTCGAACGCGAGGAGGACGGATGCCGCGCGGTCCTCGACATCCGGGAATACCAGACCCCGCCCCTCATCGAGGGCTCGCGCTCCTTCACCGCGCTCTCGAAGGACGAGATCCGCCGCCAGCTGATGGT
>NZ_CALFQK010000010.1:0-9586 GCF_937921195.1 uncultured Salinicola sp. | reverse complement strand
CAGTCTGGAAGACCTGTGGGCGTTCAACGACGAGCATCTGGTCCGGGCGATCTTTCACTCGACGCTACCGGTGATGGCGGCCATCGGCCACGAGGTCGACACGACCCTGGCCGAGTTCGCCGCCGACGTGCGCGCGCCGACGCCCTCCGCCGCCGCCGAACGGCTGGTGCCGGATCGCCGCGATCTCGAGGCGACGCTGAATCAGCAGCGGAGAAGGCTCCATCAGGCGTGGCGCGGGCGCTTCAACGCCGAGTCCCAGCGCCTCGATCACCTGCGTGCACGGCTGCGCCACCCCGGTGAACGGCTCGCCCAGCAGCGCCAGCGTCTGGCGGGGCTGGATCGTCGCCTGCAACTGGCGATGCAGCAGCGTCTGCAGCGGGATCGTCAGCGGCTCGAGGCCGCCACCCGGCGCTTCACGCGCCACGACCCGAGCCGTACGCTGCGCCAATCGCGGGAGCGTGTGGACCAGCTACGCCAGCGACTGGAGAGCGCCCAGCAGCGCCAGTTGCAGCGCGAACGCCAGCGGCTGGAGGGCGTGGCCCGGGAGCTCAACGCCGTAAGCCCGCTGGCCGTGCTGGGACGGGGCTACTCGATCCTGCAGGACGACGACGGCCAGGTCGTGCGCGCCGCCAGCCAGACCCAACCCGGCCAGATGCTGACGGCCCGCCTCGGCGAGGGCCGCCTGAAGCTGGAGGTGAAGCGACGGCTGAAGCGCTGAGCCATTCGCGGCCGCTAAGCGAGCCGCTCTTCGGGATCCCCCGGCTGCACCAGATGGATCCGTGTCCCACCCTCGCCCTGACCCAGCCCAGGCTTGAGCCGCTGATCGATATCGTAGTGCCCACCGTTCTGGCGCCGGAAAGGGATAGGCGCATCGCTGAACAGTCCCTCGAGGCGATGCCTGAGATCGGCCACCACCCGCTGCCAACCGGCATCATCCAGGCGATCGCTCGAATAGACCGGAAACGGCGGCATGACCGCCAGCCCGGGATAGAACAGCGTGCCGTGCTGGATCGGCCACAAGATCTCTTCCAGGCTGCCATTGACGCCGCGATCGCTGTAGTGCGGCGCGCGCCCGCCGATCGGCAGGATCAGCATCGCGCGACGGCCGGCCAGTACGCCTTCGCCGTAGCGGTCGCCCCAGCGTTCGCCACCGTGCTCACCGACACCGTATGCAAAGCCGAAAGCGAACACCCGGTCGACCCAGCCCTTGAGAATCGCAGGCATGCCAAACCACCACAGCGGGAAGCTGAACAGCACCGCATCGGCCCACAACAACTTGCGCTGCTCGGCGGCGATATCCAGGGTCTGGGTATCGGAGGCATAGGCGTGGCGGGATTCGGCGATGTAGCTCAGGCGCTCCGGATCGACCGTATCGGTGAAATCCTCTCGATCGGCGACCGCCTTCCATCCCATGGCATAGAGATCCGAGACCTGCACCGCATGCCCCTGCGTCTGCAGGAACTCCACCGCCAGGTCTTTCAAGGCGCTGGTCAGCGACTGGGGCTCGGGGTGGGCGTGGACGATCAGAACATGGCTCATGGTCCGGTTCCTCGTTTGGGAAAATGATCGGGTTCGGACCCTGATCTTGAGGCGCCGTCTGGTATTGTAGAAATCCGATATTCTATGGCTTGGTATCAATCGAATGGATATCGAACGGCTGGACCTGAATCTGCTGGTGACTCTCGACACCTTGCTGGTGGAGCGCAATGTCAGTCGCGCCGCCAAGCGTCTGCACCTCAGTCAGCCGGCCCTCTCGGCCCGCCTGACCCGTTTGCGCGAGCTGCTGGGCGACCCGCTGCTGCTGCCCGCCCAGCGCGGCATGATCCCCACCCAGCGCGCGCTCGAGCTCCAGGCACCGCTGCACGCCGCCATCGAGGGTGTACGTCAGGTCGTCGCCGAGGGCAGCCCGTTCGAACCGGCCACGGCCAAGGCCACCGTCGCCATCGCGGCCAGCGACTATGTGCAGTATTCGGTCCTGATGCCGCTGGCGCTGGCCCTGAGCCGGGAGGCGCCGGGGCTCAGGATCGCCTGGCGGACGATAGATACCGGGATTCTGAATGCGCAGATGGCGCGTGGAGAGGTCGACCTGGCCCTGACGACGCCCGGGACGGCGCCGGACAACCTGCGCATGCGCACGCTCTATCACGAGGCGTACGTCGCCATCGTGCGCCCCGGCCATCCGGCCTTGTCGGAATCGCTCGATCTCGACACCTTTTGCCGGCTGGATCACGTCATCGTCTCGCCGGAGGGCGGCGGCTTTCACGGCCCCGTGGACGATGCCCTGGCCGCCGTCGGCCGGTCCCGGCGCGTGGCCCTGTCGGCGCCGGGTTTCCTGGTGGTGCCGGAGATCGTCGCGCGCAGCGACATGATCGCGCTGGTCCCCACCCGGGTCGCCGGAGACCGCCTTGGCCGGGTACGGCTGCTGGATCCCCCGCTGTCCGTTCCCGGTTTCGACATGGCCATGGTCTGGCATGAGCGCACCACCACCCACCCGCTGCACCGATGGTTGCGCCGGCGAATTGGCGAACTGGTTTCGGATGCGCGTGAGGATGGCAGGGAGATGCCGACGCGGCCCTAGCCCGATGAAATGAAAAACCCGATTCGACAGTGCCGAATCGGGTGATCGCCCAGCGAGAGGGTCGCGTCGTTTCAGTTGGCCGGCTGCCTCGCCTTGGCGAGTTCGGAGCGCCGACCGGCGGGGATCATCCCGCCTGTTCCGGCATCGCGCTCGGCTTGAAGCTGCCGGGATCGAGGTCGTGGCGCGCGAGCAGCTTGTAGAAGTCGGTGCGATTACGTCCGGCGATGCGGGCCGCCTGGGTGACGTTGCCTTCGGTGATCTTGAGCACCTTGATCAGGTAGCCGCGCTCGAAGCCGGCGCGCGCCTCGCTGAACGAGGGCAGCGCGTTCTCCTCGGCGGCCAGCGCCTGGGAGACCAGCGCTTCGGGGATCATCGGCGTGCTGGTCAGCGCCACGCACTGCTCGACCACGTTGACGAGCTGGCGCACGTTGCCCGGCCAGCCGCTGGAGGCGAGCAGATTGAGCGCCTCGGGCGAGAAGCCCTTGACGAACGGCTTATGCCGCGCGGAAACCTGCGCCACCATGTGCTTGGCCAGCAGCGGGATGTCCTCGGCGCGATCCCGCAGCGGGGGCAGCTTGAGGTTGACCACGTTGAGGCGATAGTAGAGATCCTCGCGGAAGTCGCCTTCGTGCATGGCGCGGTCGAGATCGCGGTGGGTGGCGGAGATGATCCGCACGTCGATCGGGAACGACTTGGTGCTGCCCAGCGGGCGAACCTGGCGCTCCTGGAGCACGCGCAGCAGCTTGACCTGCAACGGCAGCGGCATGTCGCCGATCTCGTCGAGGAACAGGGTGCCGCCATCGGCGGCCAGGAACAGCCCCTCGTGCTGGCTGACCGCGCCGGTGAAGGCGCCACGGGCGTGGCCGAACAGTTCGCTCTCCAGCAGTTGTTCCGGTAGCGCGCCGCAGTTGATCGCCACGAACGGTTTGTCGGCGCGGGGACTGGCCTGGTGCATGGCGTTGGCCAGCAACTCCTTGCCGCTACCGCTGGGGCCGGTCAGCAGCACGCTGACGTCGGAGGCGGCGACCATGTAGGCCTGCTCGAGGATGCGCTCCATCTGCGGGCTGCGGGTGATGATCTGGGACCGCCACGCCTCGCCACCTTCACCGCGCGTGGTCGGCGTCTGCTTGAGGGCCTCGTCGATCGCCTCGAACAGCTCGTCGCGATCGACCGGCTTGGTCAGGAAACTGAAGACGCCCTGGCGCGTGGCGCTGACGGCATCCGGAATCGAGCCATGGGCGGTCAGAATGATCACCGGCATTCCGGGCATGCGACGCTGCAGTTCGTGGAACAGCGCCAGGCCGTCCATCTCGTCCATGCGAAGATCGGATAGCACCAGGTCCGGGGAGGTCTCTTCGATATGCGTCAGCGCTTCGCGACCGCTTTCGGCGGTGGTCACGCGGAATCCGCGGCTTTCCAGACGCATGCCCAGTAGCTTGAGCAGGCTGGTATCGTCGTCGACCAGCAGGATATGGGCCGTGATGCCGCTCCTGCCCGGTTGCATGGCCGGCGTTCGCACCGGCCGGGTCTTCTGAGCTTCTGTATTCAATGACATGGGATTGGCACCTCCTGCCACCGCTTCACCTTATCGCTGTCGATGAGGATGTGTCACGCTCGATGTGACGCGGTCGCGCGCACCGGGATATGGCCGGGCATCGCGCGGATGGCTTGGTTTTACGTAAGTGTGGGTCGCGCGAACCTGGCGCGTCTCAGTCGCGGGCGTTGATCGTCCGCTCGATGTCGGTCAGCGCTTCCAGCTTGTCCGACATCTCCTTGAGCTGTTGCTTCAGCTTCTCGTTTTCCTGCTTCAGTGCCTGCGTATCGTTGCTGCCGACATTGACCCGGCTCCCCCCGCTCGAGCCTCGCAGCGCGTAGAGCTGCCGGCGCTCCTCCAGCTCGTTCAACCACTGCTGCAGGAGGGGCTGCAGCCGGGGCGGTGCCGAGCCGATCGCGGCCTTGTAGAAGCTCGAGGCCTGGGCCCATTGGCCAGGGCCGTCCCAGGAGAGCACCACGGCACGCACGGCCTTCTGGTCCATGCGGCTCTGACCAACCCGCTCCAGCACCTCGTCACGCCACTCGTCATCGCCGCGCTGCGCTTCCAGGCCGAACGCGACCCAGGAGTCGACCAGGCAGACATTGTCGGCGTAGGTGGGAATGTCACCACAGCCATATTGCCTGGGTTCGCCGGAGAGGGACTGGCAGCCCACCAGCGCCATCATGCCGAACAGGACGAGCGTCGCTCTTATCTGACTGACCATGTCTCTTTCCTTGCCTCACCGCCCGGAAACGTCTCGTCCGGCGCGGCCTCATTATCGTATTGCGCCCCGCGGACCGGGGCGCTGGCCCATGGCAGCGTGAGCCGGAAGCAGACCGGCAACTCGGTGTCATCCACCAGCGCCAGCTGTCCGTCCTGCAATCGGGCGCAGTCCGCGGCGACCGAGAGTCCGATACCGGAGCCCTTGAGCGGCCCCTTGCGACGCGCGCTGCCCTGATAGAACGCTTCGAACAGGTGCTCGCGGTCCGACTCGGCGATGGGATCCCCGCTATTGGCGACATCCAGCGCCAGCCAGTCGCGCTGATGGGCGACGCGAATCACCAGTTCGCCACCGTCGCTGCCATAGGCGATGGCGTTCGAGATCAGGTTGTCCAGCACCCGTGCCGTGCGCTCCCGATCGGCCTGCCAGGTCAGCGGATGATGTGGACTCCTGACCTGCATGCCCTTGTTGTCGAGCGCCAGGCGATGCTTGGAGAGAACCTCCTGAATGACCGTCGCCACATCGAACTGGGTGACTTTCATTCGACGACTGTTCTGCAGCAGATTGTAATCCAGAAGCTGCTCGATCAATGTCTGCAACTCCTGGCCATTTTCATCGATCAGCCGCACGACCTCGCTCTGCCGCTCGTTGAGTTCCCCGGCCACGCCGTCGGACAATAGTGACGTGCCCTCGCGAACGCTGGCCAGCGGTGTTTTCAACTCGTGCGACATGTGGCGCAGAAACTGCTGCTTCTGCGCCTCGAGTTCGGACAACCGGCCCGACAGCCAGGTCAGCCGCTCGCCCAACTGGACCAGTTCGGCAGGCCCCTGGATACGGGTGGGCGTGTCGCTGTGATCGCCGCTGCCGAGGCCGAAGATCCGTCGCTCGAGCTGGCGGATGGGGCGCGTGATCAGCCAGGTGAAGAACAGCATCAGCATCAGGCTGGCGGAAACGAGGGCGGCGGTCTGCATCCACAGCCGGGCCTTCACCGCATCGGCCTGTTCGCGGATATCGGCGATGCGCGTGTCGATCAGGTCGTTGGTGGCATCCCTCACCGCGTCGGACTCCGAGGCAAACCCGGAGAATCGCTGCAGGAACATCCCCATGTCGTCGACCGACGCCTGCGGCAGAACCCGGAGTTGCCGGAAGCGCTCGACCAGCGACTGGAAGTCGGGGTTGTCGCGCATCAGAGGCTCGTGCTGCTGGAGCAGTTCACCGAACTGGCGCGCCTTCTGGTTGTAGATATCGCGCAGGCCCTCTTCTTCGATGACCGCGTACTGGCGCGCGCTGCGCTCCATCTGCAGCGCCAGCGAGCTCAGCATGCGGGCACGGCGGGTCTCCTCGACGGCCTCTCGAGCGCTCTGGTCGGCCAGGGTCGAGAGCTGCGACAGCGCCTGTCCGGCCTGAAACATCAGCACGGCTATCGGCAACATGACGACGACGAATGCCAGCAGTACCAGTTGCAAAAGCGAGCGAGGCCGCCAACGTCGGGAGAGCTCGGTGGTCATGGAGTTCGCTCTATGCAGGATGCCCATTGGGGTCATGGATCGTTCCGCAAGGATAACATCTTTGTTGAATGCCCATTCAGGTCGAAGCGTCGAGCGCGCTCGGATCTCAGCCCTACCCCGATCGACAGCCGCCTCCGGTCGTGCGCCGGGAATCCACTCAAAAAAAGAGGGCCGGCAGAGCCGGCCCAAGGTACGCAGGGAACTGAAGGGTCGAGAACGACCTTGAAACGCTGCCTGAATCAGCTATTCGAGACCGCTCCCGTGGCCCGAAGGCCCCGAAGCCGATATTCGACTAAGCCATTCAGGAGCTATCGAATACCATGGCGGCGAGCCGCCCGCTTCGTCTTCGGACCGGTCGCCAGACTTGCAGTTGCCGAGCCTGGCGGCCGGTCGCAATGGGTCCCCTCTCGCGAGGGGGAAGGCATCCTTGCCGGGGCATCCTTGCCCAAGTGGTGCATCTCCTTGCCCGATGGGCCGCACCCGTCTCATCGCAACCTAAGTCACACATCGCGTGGAGCAGACGAATCCTGAAGGCCCTGCACAGGGTAGTTGAGGAACCTGACAGGATTCGGCGAGACGACTCCGCAGACGTCGTCTCGTCGCTCTCGACAAGACTATTGCGATAGCCGTGCCAGTTTTTAAAAACCCAATTAGTATCAATTAGTTAAAAACACTTCATTCCCTACAACCGGAGCGCTGCGCGCGGCTGGCCACGGAAGGACGAAAAAAAGGGCCAAAAATGTCGTCCATGACAGACGCTTTTTGGCCCTTTTCCCTTTATTTCAATAAAATCATTATCTTGACGCGTCTCCATTTGGAGACGCCATGATCCATAACTCACCGATACAGGTGTCGCTTTACAGCGACTTCAGCAAGACCTTGGAGCGCCGGGCCTGATTGTAGGTCTCGCGCTTGAGGTCCGGCAGCGCTTCCGGCGTGGCGAGTGAAAAGCCCCGCTCCACGAACCAGTGAGTGGTATGGGTCGTCAGGGCGAACAGCTGGGTGAATCCCCGGCGACGTGCGCGGCGCTCTATCTCCGCCAACAGAGTCTCACCCCGGGTCCCCCGGCGATAGTCGGTGTGCACGGCCAGACAAGCGAGTTCGCCCATCCTCGCCTCGGCGTAGCCATGCAGCGCCGCACAGCCGATCGCCATGCCGTCGCGATCGATCACCACGTAATCCTCGATCTCGTGTTCCAGCCGCTCGCGGGTTCGAGCCACCAGCATGCCGCTGGCCTCGAGCGGCTTCAGCAGTGCCAGCAGGCCACCGACGTCATCCAGCACGGCCTGGCGCAGCAGCTCGTAGCGGTTCTGGGTGATCATGGTGCCGACACCGTCGCGGGTGAACAGCTCGCCGAGCAGGGCATCGTGATCGCGCCACGACAGCAGGTGGGTACGGCCGACACCGTGGCGGGCCGCGCCGCAGGCGGCGCTGAGGTGACGGGAGAGCTCGCTGCCGGGGCTGGCCCGTTCGCGCAGGATGTCGGCTTCGTCGGGGGTCAACTGACGCTGCAACTGGCCACTGTCGTCGTGCAGCCCGGCCGACTCGCCGAGCAGAATCAGCTTGTCCGCCTTGAGCGAGACCGCCACGTGCTGGGCGATTTCCGAGGCATCCAGGTCGAAGACCTCTCCCGTACGGGAGTAGCCCAGAGGCGGCAGGATCACCAGATTGCCGCCGGCGAGCAGGCTCTCGATGGCCTGGCTGCGCACCCGGCGCACCTCCCCGCTGTGATCGAAATCCACGCCGCCGCGCACCCCCAACGGCTTGGCGGTGACCAGGTTGCCCGAAACCGCCGTCAGCTCCACGCCGTGCAGCGGCGTATTGGGCAGGCCCAGGGAGAGCTGGGCCTCCAGCTCGAGCCGGTGGGTCGCCGCGATCCGCTCGACGTGGTCCATGATCTCGCGATCGGCCACCCAGCGACCGTCGATGCGCACCGGCTCGATACCGGCAGTCTCGAGGGCAGCGGCAACCTGCGGTCGAATACCGTAGACCAGCACCACCCGTACTCCCAGGGTGTGAACCAGCGCCAGGTCCTGCAGCAATTGCCCGCGTCGCGCCGACGCCATCGCCTCGCCTTCCACCAGAATGACGAAGGTCTTGCCACGGTGGGCGTTGACGTAGGGCGATGAGTGGCGAAACCAGTCGACGAAGGGAAAACGCGAGTCCAAGGGATTGACGCTCCGGCAGAGGGCTATGAGACATGGCCCGCGTGGGGGCTGCCTCAACTATACCAGACCGTCTTTGGGCCGGTAGACCGCGGCGGCGTCTTCGTGGCGCAGTCGGCTTCGCCGAATCAGCCGAACATGCCCTTGAACATGAAGAAGAAGGCGATGGAGAGTAGTGCGCCCGCCGGCAGGGTGATCAGCCAGGAGAGCACGATCGAGCCGAGTACGCGCAGGTTGAGCGCCGCCATGCCGCGCGCCAGGCCGACCCCGAGTACCGCGCCGACCAGCGTGTGCGTGGTCGAGATCGGCAAGCCGGTACCGGAAGCGAGCACGACGGTGGAGGCGGCGGAGAGCGTCGCCGCGAAACCGCGGCTCGGCGTCAGTTCGGTGATCCCGGTGCCGACGGTGGCGATGACCTTGTGGCCATAGGTCACCAGGCCGACCACGATCCCGCCGCCGCCGAGCACCAGCACCCACCACGGCATGGTGGCCGAGCCGGTCACGCTGCCACTGTTCTCGACCACGCTGATCACCGCCGCCAGCGGGCCGACCGCGTTGGCGACGTCGTTCGAGCCGTGGGCGAAGGCCATGGCGCAGGCGGTGAACATCATCAGCACGCCGAAGATGCGCTCCACGCTGGAGAAGTCGTAGTTGCTGCGAGCCCGCCGGTCGCCGCGGTTGATCCGGTTTTCCAGCAGCAGCCCGAACATCATGATGACGACGCCGAACGCCACCGCCAGCAACAGGCTCTCGCCGAAGGTCAGGTGCAATCCGACGTGGGACAGCCCCTTGACCAGGGTCACCATCGAGACGATGAAACCGACCAGGAAGATATACCCCGGCACGTAGCGCTTGGCCGCCGCGAACGGGTCGGGACTGTCGAAAATCAGCACCTGCACGGAACGGAACAGCATGAAGGCGAACACCCCCGCGATCAGCGGCGAGGTGATCCAGCTGAGCGCAATCGTTCCCACCGACCCCCAGTTGACCGACTGGACCCCGAGCCCGGCCACCGCGAACCCGACGATGGCGCCGACGATGGAGTGGGTGGTGGAGACCGGCCAGCCCTTCATGGACGCG
>NZ_CALFQK010000009.1:0-3661 GCF_937921195.1 uncultured Salinicola sp. | reverse complement strand
CTTCTGCGGCCTGTACCCCCCGGAAACCGCCGGCGGGCTGGGCCTGAGCCGGCTCGATTCGACCCTGATCATCGAGGAGCTGGCCCAGGGCTGCACCTCCACCACCGCCTTTCTGACCATTCACAACATGGTCAACTGGATCCTGGCCAGCTACGCCGGCGACGCGGTCCGAGAGACCTGGCTGCCGCCGATGCTCGCCGGCGAGAAGCTGGGCTCCTACTGCCTCACCGAGCCCAACGCCGGCTCCGATGCCGCCTCGCTGCGCACCCGCGCGCACCGCGACGGCGACGCCTACGTGATCGACGGCAACAAGATGTTCATCTCCGGCGCCGGCGATACCCAGCTGCTGGTGGTGATGGCCCGCACCGGCGCACCGGACAGCGGCGCCGACGGCATCTCCGCCTTCGCCGTGCCAGCGGACACGGCGGGTATCGACTACGGCAAGAAGGAGGAGAAGATGGGCTGGAACAGCCAGCCCACCCGGGCGATCAGCTTCGACGGCGTGCGCGTGCCGGCGGATCATCGTCTCGGCGAGGAGAGCGAGGGCTTCCGTATCGCCATGCGCGCCCTCGACGGCGGGCGCGTCAACATCGCCACCTGCTCCGTCGGCACCGCCCAGGCCGCGCTCACCACCGCCCACCGCTACCTGAACGAGCGCCAGCAGTTCGGCCGTCCGCTGGCCAGCTTCCAGGCGCTGCAGTTCAAGCTCGCCGACATGGCCACCCAGCTCGTCGCCGCGCGCCAGATGGTGCGCCTGGCGGCGAGCAAGCTCGACCGCGGCGACCCCGACGCCACGCTCTACTGCGCCATGGCCAAGCGCTTCGCCACCGACCAGGGCTTCGCCATCTGCAACGAGGCCCTGCAGCTCCACGGCGGCTACGGCTACCTGCGCGACTACCCGCTGGAGCGCCACGTTCGCGACTGCCGGGTGCACCAGATTCTCGAAGGCACCAACGAGATCATGCGCCTGGTGATCGCCCGCCGCCTGCTCGACAAGGACGACCTGGAGATCTCGACATGACCGACCGTCACACCGCCCCCCAGCCGGGCGCGACGCCGCAAGAGACGCCAAGAGAGACGCCGTCGGCCGACGGCCTGCGCCTGGAGCACCGCGGCGCCATCGCCGTGCTGACCATCGACAACCCGCCCGCCAACACCTGGCACGAAGGCTCGCTGAAGGCACTCGCCGACCATCTCGACGCGCTGGCCGCCGAGCCCCAGCCGCCGGCGCTGGTGATCACCGGCGCCGGCGACAAGTTCTTCTCCGCCGGGGCCGACCTCAAGCGCTTCACCGAGGGCAAGGCCACCGCGCTGGAGATGGCGACCCGCTTCGGGCGCGCCTTCGAGACCCTGAGCGCCTACCCCGGGGTCACCATCGCCGCGATCAACGGCTACGCCATGGGCGGTGGGCTGGAGTGCGCGCTGGCCTGCGACATCCGCATCGCCGAGCGTCAGGCGCAGCTGGCACTGCCGGAGGCCAAGGTGGGGCTGCTGCCCTGCGCCGGCGGCACCCAGCACCTGCCGTGGCTGGTGGGCGAGGGCTGGGCCAAGCGCATGATCCTGTGCGGCGAGCGCATCGACGCCGAGCGCGCCCTGACCATCGGCCTGGTCGAGGAACTGGTCGACGCTGGCCAGGCTTTCGCCAGCGCGCTCGAACTGGCCGAGCGCAGCACCGGCCAGAGCCCGCAAGCCCTGGACCGCTGCAAGCGCCTGATCATGAACGCCCGCGACCACGGCCTGCCCCACGGCTACCGCATGGAGCGCGAGCTGTTCATGGAACTGTTCGACACCGCCGCCCCGGGCGAGGGCATCGGCGCCTTCCTCGACAAGCGCCCGCCGCGCTGGCGCGAGGACCCGACCCCGGGCGCAGGCGACGACAGCCGCGACGGAGACCAGGCATGAGCGAGCCCGTGCGCTTCGATACCCTGGCCACCGCCGACGGCCACCGCCTCGGACGCATCACCCTCGATGCCCCCAAGAGCCTCAACGCGCTGTCGCTGGCGATGATCGATGCCATTCAGGTGCAGATCGACGCCTGGGCCGAAGATCCGACGGTGGTCGCCCTGTGGCTGGAGGGTGCCGGCGACAAGGCGTTCTGCGCCGGCGGCGACGTGGTTGCCCTCTATCGCACCATCGCCGAAGGCCACACCGGCCGTGACCCGGAGGCCGCGGATGGCTTCGTGGCACGCTACTTCACCCACGAGTACCGCCTCGACCACGCCCTGCACGCCTACCCCAAGCCCATCGTCGCCTGGGGCGACGGCATCGTCATGGGCGGCGGTATCGGCCTCATGGTCGGCGCCTCGCACCGGGTGGTGACGCCGCGCTCGATGCTGGCGATGCCGGAGATCACCATCGGCCTCTATCCGGACGTGGGCGCCAGCTGGTTCCTGAACCGCATGCCGGGGGCCAGCGGCACCTTCCTCGGCCTGACCGGCGCCCGCCTCAACGCCAGCGACGCCCTGTTCGTCGGTCTCGCCGACCGTCTTATTGACGCCGAGCGCCGCGACGCGGTGATCGACGACCTGCTCGATGCCGACTGGTCCCGCCCGCGCCCGGCACTCGAACGGGTGCTGCGCGCCCACGCCGCGAGCCGCGATCACGCCCCGGCCGCCGAGGTCGCACCGCGGCAGGAGGCAATCGCCGCGCTGACCGACGCCGACAGCGACGAAGCGCTGATCGACAGCATCATCGCCGCCGCCGACAGCGACGACCCCTGGATCGCCCGTGCCGCGCGCAACCTGGCCGCCGGCTCGCCGCTCTCGGCGCGGCTGATCCTGCGCCAGCTGACCCGCTGCCGGCGCGTCTCGCTGGCCGAAACGCTGCGCAGCGAGCTCGATCTGTCGCTGGCCTGTGCCACCCACGGCGATCTCGGCGAAGGTGTCCGGGCACTGCTGATCGACAAGGACAACGCGCCGGCCTGGCACCACGCCCACGGCGCGGTGGCGGCGGCCGACCTCGACGCCTGCCTCGCCCCGGCGTGGCCGCGGCAGGCGCATCCGCTGCGCGACCTGCACGACCACGTCATCGGGTAAGCGTCGCCCGCCCGCGCCACCAACGCTGCCAGGAGAGCCGATCGTCATGTCCGCCACCGCCGAGTTCTTCGCCGCCCGCGATTTCCTGCTCGCCCAGCGCGAGGACTATCCCCGCGCCTACCAGGATTTCCGCTGGCCGCGCCTGACCCACTTCAACTGGGCCCTGGATGTTTTCGACGTGCAGGCCGCCGACAACGCCCGCACCGCGCTGTGGCTGGTGGACGAGGATGGCGGCGAAACCCGGCGCTCCTTCGACGAGATGCGGCGGCGCTCCAATCAGGTCGCCAACCATCTGCGCGAGCTGGGCGTGGCGCCGGGAGACACACTGCTGCTGATGCTGGATAACGTGGTCGAGCTGTGGGAGACCCTGCTCGCGGCGATCAAGCTCGGCGCGGTGGTGGTGCCGGCGACCACGCTGCTGGCGGCGCAGGACCTGCCCGACCGCCTGCAGCGCGGCAATATCCGCCATCTGGTGGTGGGTCAGGCGCATACGGCCAAGTTCGACGGGCTCGACCCCAGCCTGACACGGATCGCCGTGGGCGACCCGGTGCCCGGCTGGCAGGCCTACGACGACGCCTTCCGCGCCGATGACAGCTTCACCCCGGACGCCCCGACCCGGGCCGACG